>NZ_LGSS01000012.1 GCF_001190785.1 Gottschalkia purinilytica
TCATAAACTGTCACCTTTTTCTCTTAACTTAGTGTCCAGTTTATTATACCATTTCACCCCAAATATTAGATTTTTTGTCTAACATTTGGGGTGCACTTCACTTAGCTGGCGGATATTTATTTTAAAATATAATATATGTAAAATAAATCTTATAGTTTAATAATGTAAACATTTTAATTGGTAGGATATAACTTCATATGATAAAATAGGCATGTATTATTTAAATATGTGGAAGGGCGTGATTACAATGACTAAAACATTGAATAAGATGAGGGAATACAAATAAGACTAAAGTATAATCATTATCTTATTATATTCTCTCAAAAAAATAATACTAAAAGTTAAGAGGAGAGAATATGAATAGAAAGATTACAGTTGTAAAAGGAGAAAAATCTTGGATAGAAAGTAATGCAATTGAACAACTTAAAAGAGTTTCAGAATTAGAGGGTATAGTCAAAGCTGTAGGATTACCTGATTTACATGTGGGAAAAATACCTGTTGGGGCTAGCTTTGTAACAAAAGATATTATTTATCCACATATTATAGGAAATGATATAGGATGTGGTATGACTATTTTTTCAACAGATATAAGGAAAAATAAATTTAAAATTGACAAAATAATTAAAAGACTAGAAAAGTTAAATGGAATTGAAAATGTAGATATTACAAAGTTTTTAAAAAATATAGATTTACCCTTTAAAGAGAAACTAGGAACTATAGGTTCAGGCAACCATTTTGCAGAGTTTCAAGAAATTGACCAAGTATTTGATCATGAAACATTAAAGAATATTTCTATAGACAAGAATCAGATATATTTATTAGTACACAGTGGTTCAAGAAGTTATGGAGAATATATTTTGAAAAAGTACATTGAAAAATATTCATGTCAGAATGGATTAAAAATAGATTGTGACGAATTTCAAGAATATTTAAATGAGCATAATAAAGCTGTAGACTTTGCAACTTTAAATAGAGAATTAATAGCATATAGAATTTTAAGTTGCATTAATGGAAAGGAACATAAAAAAATACTAGATAGTGTCCACAATGGTATAGAGAAAAAAGAAATAGATGGAGAAATATATTATATTCATAGAAAAGGAGCTACACCGTCAGACTTGGGATGTGTTGTGGTAGCAGGATCAAGAGGTTCAAAATCTTATATTGTAAAACCAAAGGATAATCTTATAGAATATGCATTTTCTATTTCTCACGGAGCAGGTAGAAAATGGTCCCGTTTTGGGTGTAAAGAAAAACTTGAAAATATATATTCTAAAAAGTCTATAAGACAAAATAAATTAATTCATAATTTAATATGTAATGATAAGAATATAATATATGAGGAAGCTCCAGAAGCATATAAAAATATTGAAAGAGTAATAGAAGATATGATTGATGCAAAAATGATTAAACTTGTAGCTAGTTTAAATCCTATTATTACTTATAAAGTATGATGTGTAGTAATATAGACTGTTATAATTTAATAGTTTTAAAGTTTTATTTATATTATATTGTTAAATAGAGATATATTTAATTAATAACTCCTGTTTTGAACAGGAGTTATTTTATAGAGTGTAATTTTTAATATGTACAAATTATTTATTTCATGATAATATATTTCTATAATAGAAATAAGAGGTGTTTTTAGTGGAAAATATGGAGTTTGTTGATACTATGAGAACTTTGGAAGATATTTATGAAAAATATGAGAAAAGAGTAAGTATTCAGATTTCTAATGATGATTATAATAATCTAACTTATGCTGAAACAAGGACATTATATGCAATAGGATATCCAGAAGGAAAATACATGAAGCAAATTTCAGAAATCCTTGGTATAGCTTCTAATACAGCTACTGTAGCAGTTAATCGTTTAGAGAAAAAAGGTCTTGTGAAAAGAGAATTAGGGTTAGAAGATAAAAGACAGTTTTTAATTAGCCTTACAGAAGATGCAAAGAAGCTGTTGGATCAAGTAGATAAAATATTTATAGATGAAATGAAGCGGTTATTTGCACCTCTTTCTGATACGGAAATATTATTGTTAAAAAATCTTTTATTGAAAATTAACTCAAAGTACTAATTTTTTTAATACAATACTTCTATTATAGAATTATATTCCTAAAAAATTAAGAATTAAAAAGGATTAGGAGGATTCTTATGGATGATTTAATATTTAGAGAGTTTAAGATGTCAGACTCTAAAGATTTATATAGTTTAATAGACTGTACTTGGGATTTTAATAGATTTATAGGTAATTCTGAAGATACAGCACTTGCTACAGAAATTTTTTTCCTTATAAGTTTATATTCATCAACTTATACACAAGTTATTGAAAATGATGGGAAAACTGTAGGACTACTATTTGGTAGAATAGATAAAGAATTTAATCTTTTGAAAAAGTTGAAGTGCAATTTTATAATATTAAGAAAATTAATTAGCTTTTTATTTAATAAAAATGAAAAATTATCATCATTTTCTGATTTAATTAAAAGGGGAAGAGACCTTACATATATGCCAAAAAACTTAAAGAAGATGTTTGATGGAGAAATAACATTATTTGTTGTAGATTCTAGGTGTAGAGGAAAGGGAATTGGAAAATCTCTCATGAATAATTTTATAGATATATGTAGGGATAAGAATCTAAAAAAAACTTATCTATTTACAGATACAGAATGTAATTATGGTTTTTATGAAGCTTATGGTTTTAAAAGAATTAGAGAAAGAAACTATAAATATCGTATAAAAGACGGAGATATAAGCATAGGAAATTATATATAGTTTAGCACTATAGAATATGTTTTATTTTAAGTTAATTAACATAATGGGTTAATTTATACATTGTTTAATAGTATATAGTTTAATATATAAAGTTATATTATATTTCATATTTATTATTAAAAAATATAATATAAATATTATCATCAAATTTATATCATCGTCATATACTGTACTGAGTGTTTGACAATATCAAGGTAATGTGATATTTTCAAAATAAAATAAAAATAAAACTGCAATAACATTTGGTATTGTATGTTTTAAAAAGGGAGAATTTAGATTATGAGTGAAAATAAAGTATTAGCAGTAGTGAATGGTAAAGAAATAACAGAACAAGACGTACAAACTCTTTTAACAAACTTAGGAGAACAAGTAGCAATGCAAATACAATCACAACCTGATGGTAAGAACAGGCTTGTGCACGAATTAATCAATCAAGAATTAATGTACTTAAATGCTATTGATAATAGTTTGGATAAAGATGAATATTTCGTATCAGAATTAGAAAAAACTAAGAAAAATCTTTTAATACAATACTCTGTTAATAAACTTATAGGTGATGTGTCTGCTACAGATGAAGATGTAGTTAAATATTATGATGAAAATAAAGAAAAATTTAAACAACCAGAAACTATCAGAGCTAGCCATATACTAGTTAAAGATGAAGAAGAAGCAAAAAATATAATAAGTAAATTAAATGAAGGACTTTCTTTTGAAGAAGTAGCTAAAGAAAAATCTGAATGTCCATCAAAAGATAGAGGTGGAGATTTAGGATACTTTGCTAGAGGTAGTATGGTACCTGAATTTGAAGAAGCTGCTTTCAAACTTGAGAAAGATGAAATAAGTGAGCCTGTAAAAACTCAATTTGGATATCATATAATTAAGCTAAATGATAGAAAAGAAGCTGGTATCAGTCCTTTAGAAGAAGTTAAGCAACAAATTACTCAACAAGTTACTAACTTAAAGCAACAAGATAAATACTTAAGCAAAACTAATGAACTTAAAGATAAATATAAAGTAGAAATAAACTTATAAATATAGAAGATATAGATAGAATTTTAAGTTATTAAAAAATAATTCTATATACTAGATATTTTTATATTAAATATGCTAAATTAGATAAAAGCAAAATTTCATTATAAACTTATAATGAAATTTTGCTTTTTTATTTTTGAAAGTATATTAAAAAATATATTAAATATATAATAGTGAATTTTAAAAAATTGTATAGAATGATAGTATTTGTTAATATGAAAAAATTTATCATAGAAAAATTCTATTATAAGTGCAATCGTTTTCATGCTAGAATAAAAGTTGGTGTTAATAATAATGACTACAAGGTGATTTCATGAAGATAACAATAAAAAATCTTACGAAGAAATTTAAAGATGTAGTAGCAGTAAATGAATTGAGTGTAGATATAAACGATGGGGAATTAGTGACTTTTCTAGGCCCAAGTGGATGTGGAAAAAGCACTACCTTGTTTACTTTAGCTGGACTTTATAGCCAAGATAGTGGTGAGATATACTTTGACGATATTTTAGTAAATGATATAGATACAGAGAAGCGAAATATAGGTATGGTTTTTCAGAACTATGCACTATATCCACATATGACAATTCTTAAAAATATTATGTTCCCTTTAACTATGATGAAAATATCAAAAAAACAGGCTAGAGATAATGTAGATGAAGTAGTTGAATTACTTAAAATAAAAGAATTACTAAATAGAAAACCAAATCAGCTATCAGGAGGACAACAACAAAGAGTGGCTATAGCACGAGCATTAGTGAAAAAGCCAAGTGTTCTACTTATGGATGAGCCCTTGTCTAATCTTGATGCAAAACTAAGATTACAAACAAGAGAAGAAATTAGAAAACTACAGAAAAAGCTAAATATAACTACTATCTTTGTCACACACGATCAAGATGAAGCAGCTAGTATATCAGATAAAATATTATTGATGAATAAAGGTAAATTACAACAGTATGATGAGCCAAGAAATATTTATGATAATCCTAACAACTTATTTACAGCAAAATTTATAGGGAGTGCCCCTATAAATACTTTTGAAATACATAAAATAGACGAGAAATGCTATATTCACAATACGAATATTGAAATTAATATTGAAGAAGATCAGTTTAAAAATACTTTAAGTGCAAGATTAATAGGGGCAATAAGACCTGAGGATTTAGTAGTTTGCTCTAAAGAAGAAAGTCACTTTAGTGCTATTTTAGATCAAATACAGATGATAGGAAAAGATAATTTATTAGTATTTAATTTAAATGAATATAAATTTAGATGTTTCACTTCACCTGAATATAAGATATCTCAAGGGGATAGAGTTTATTTAAAGATAAGAAAGGACAAGCTACATATTTTTAACAGCGAGACATTTAACAATATTAAGCTTCAATAGGTGATTACATGAAAAAAAGTAAAGAGATAAAAAATTTTTTGAAAGGAATGCTATACCTTGCTCCTACATTTATAATATTAGGAATATTTCAGATATATCCTATTATTAAAGCATTAGCAATGAGCTTTTATACCAAGTATAACTATTTTAAGCATATTGTATTTGAATATGGACTTGATAATTATATTAGTATTTTTAAAGATGATAACTTTATATTAGCTATGAAAAATACTTTTATATTTGTATTAGGAGTAGTACCACTATCAATTATTATAGCTACTTTTTTAGCCATGATACTTAATTCAAATATACTCTTTAAAAAGTTCTTTAATAGTGTACTTTTTTTACCATTTGTGACTAGTACAGTAGCCGTATCAGCAGTTTGGAGATGGATATTTCATTCTGAATACGGTATATTGAATCACTTTCTTGGCTTATTTGGAATTGATCCTATTAAGTGGTTAATTGATCCTAAATGGGCAATGGTAAGTTTAATTATTCTAAGCATATGGAAAACATTGGGATACAATATATTGATTATATTAACAGGATTACAAAATATCGATAATCAATATTACAATGCAGCTAAGATAGATTCTGCTAATGCATGGAATAGATTCATACATATAACACTTCCATTGCTGTCACCAACAATTTTTTTTGTAATGATTACGTCTCTTATAGGAGCATTTAAGGTATTTAGTGAAGTATATGCATTATTTCACAAGATGCCAGGGCCTGTAAATTCTTGTTTAACAATGGTCTACTACATATACGACAAATTAGCAAATCAATTTTCTTATGGTATAGCTTCAGCAGCTTCTGTAGTGTTATTTGCTATTATATTAGTAATTACCATTGTTCAATTATACATAGGTAGAAAAATGGTTCACTATAAATAAGGAGTTAAAAATGAAGAAGATAAAGATACTTAATGTACTTTCATATACTATTTTAATAGCTGGATGTGTTATTACACTTTTGCCTTTTATTTGGATGCTAAGTACATCTTTTAAAGGGTCAGGTGAGATATACATATTACCACCAAAATTTATACCAGATACCTTTAACTGGGGAAATTATAATGAAGTATTTAATAGAGTTCCTATGAAAACTTACTTTATAAATAGCTTAGTAGTTACTTTTATTGTTACTATAGGTACACTTATTACGTCAATTTTAGCAGCTTTTGCTTTTTCAAGGATTCAATTTAAGGGGAGAGATATAATCTTTGCTATTCTTTTAGGAACGATGATGGTACCTGGTGAAATGTTAATAGCACCAAACTTTGTAACATTATCAAAGCTTAATCTTATAAACACGAGACCAGCACTATACATACCTTGGCTTGCAAGTGTATCTTCAATATTCTTTGTAAGACAATTTTTTCTTACAGTACCAGAAGAATTATACCATGCAGCTAAAGTAGATGGTTGTAGTGATTTTAAATATATGATAAAGATTATGGTTCCTTTTTCAAAACCAGCACTTATAACAGTGGGGTTACTTAAGATAATATACAGTTGGAATGAATTTTTATGGCCATTACTTATGACTAGTACACCTGATAAAAGAACACTTCCTGTAGGATTAACTAACTTTATGACAGAAGCAGGAGCACATTATAACTTGCTTATGGCATATTCCAGTATAGTTATTATACCTATTATTGGTATTTATATATTTTTACAAAAGTATATTATGAGTGGTGTAACAAGGGCTGGAATTAAGGGATAATAATAAGAAACAAAAGGGGGAAATATGACATGAAAAGAATTTTATCACTATTTTTAGTAATAGCTATGGTGGTAGGAATGGTAGGCTGTAATAAACAGCAAGAAACTAATACTAAAGATGTAGGACAAGCGCAAAACAAATCTACAAAACCTGTAGAAATTGAGTTTTGGCATGCTTTAGCAGATGAAAATGGAGAAGTGTTACAATCATTAGTTGATAAGTTTAATAAACAAAATCCTAATATAAAGGTAAAAGCAGTATTCCAAGGACACTATAAAGAATTATTTGAAAAACTCAATGGAGCTGCACAAGCAGGAAATTTACCAACATTATCAATGATATATTGTAATAGACTTTCAGCATATGTCCTAAATGATTTAGTACAAGAATTAGATCCATACATATTTGACAAGAAAATTGGAATGGATAAAAAAATATGGGAGGACATTCCGAAACCTCTTAGAGATAATGGTATGTGGAATGGAAAACACTTTTCTCTTCCATTTAATAAAAGTGCTTACTTAATGTATTATAACGTAGATGCACTTAAAGAAGCTGGAGTAGAAGTTCCTACTACTTGGGAAGAGCTGAAGGAAGCTGGTAAAAAGTTATCTAAAGATGGAAAAAAAGGAATAGCTTTCAATAAAAGTGTTGGGGTAGATTTTAGTTACTGGGTAGAACAAGCAGGTGGACACATATATGATGAAAAAACAGATACTATATTAATAGACACTCCAGAGACTAAAAAGGCTTATGAGTTTATAGTTGGAATGGTAAAAGAGGGAATTGGAAAGGTAGCATTTGAAGATGGATACATAACAGGTCCTATGTCAAGAGGAGAGTCTTTCATAGGATTTGCGACATCTTCAAATCTGCCTGAAATGGAAGAAGCTTGTAAAGAAACAGGAGTAAATTGGGCAGTAGCAGAACTGCCAAAAGGAGAAAAGCAAGCATCACTATTTGCAGGTACAGATATAACTATGTTTAATACATCAACAGATGAACAAAAGAAAGCTGCTTGGGAGTTTATGAAGTTCTGGTTTGCAGAAGAAACTACAACGGAATGGGGAATTAAGTCAGGATATTTACCTATGACTAATTCATCAACAAGGTCTGATAAATTCCAAGAATTCTTGAAAACGGACTCATCGAAAAAGGTAGCTCTTGATCAGTTTTCTTATGCATATCAAGATCCAAAAGTTTTAAATGGATATGCAATTCATAAAAATATGCAAGAGGCATTAGAAGAGATATTATCAGGTAAAAAGACTATTGAACAGGCGTTAAAGGATGCACAGCAAAATACAAGAAAAGAACTAGATGAAGCTAAGAAGAGTTTCGCCAAAGAATAATATTTACAAGGGATGATGCTAAAAACATCATCCCTGTTTTATAAAATAGGAGGATGGATAGATGAAAAAAAGATCTAAAATGGTTTTAGTTTCTCATTGTATACTAAATCCTTGTTCAAAAGTTGAAGGAGTTAAAAAAGATACTTCATATAATTTAAAGTTAGTAAAATATTTTATGAAAAATGATATAGGTATAATACAATTACCGTGTCCAGAAATGTATATGTATGGATCGAAACGTTGGGGTCATGTAAAAAATCAATTTGATACTAGATTTTTTAGAGAACAATCTAAAGAATTGCTAAATCCTTTAATAAGCCAGATAACTGATTATGTAGAGAATGATTATGAGATTATTGGTGTAATAGGGATAAATGGAAGTCCAAGCTGTGGGATTAATAAAGTATGTACAGGAGAAACATGGGGAGGAGAATTCAGAAACTTAGACATAGTAAATAGAAAAGTTAAAGAATTAGTGTATTCTGATGGTAGTGGTGTTTTTATGGAAGTATTAATGGAATCTCTTAGATATTACGATATAGATGTTCCTTTTTATCCTATAGAGGAATTTAATCCAGATGATATGATAAATGAAACAATAAGTAGAATTATATAATAAATTTAACTTTTCACCTTATAATGAAAGGGTAGAATACCATATAATAGGATATACTTTATTTTATAGAGGGTTTACTAAACTAAATGTTAGAAGGTGAAATTTATGGATTTTCTAATTATTTTTTTCGCTAAGATTTTTGAAGTATCATTAACAACTATAAGAACTGTATTCTTGGCAAGAGGGGAAAAACTTATTTCCTCTGTTATCGGATTTGTAGAAGTGTTAATCTGGCTGAAAATAGTTAGTGTAGTATTAGTAGGTATAAATGAGAGTCCACAAAAAATGTTTGCTTATGCTTTAGGATTTGCTTTCGGAAACTATGTAGGATTAATAGTTGAAGAAAAGATAGCACTAGGACACTATACTATTCAAGCGATAGTTAATAAAGAAGCTGGAGATAAACTAGCTAAATTTCTAAGAGAACAAAATATAGCTGTAACAGAAATGACTGGTAAAGGAAAAGATAATGAAAAAAGTATTTTACTAATACATGTAAGAAGAAGAAATAAACAAAATATAATATCATTAATAGAAGAACATTCTACAAAAGCGTTTATAACCATAATAGACGCAAAGCAAATGTTTGGTGGTTATGGATTAACAAGAAAAAGGAGATAAGTATATGAATATAATTGATCTTTCACAAGAACTTGATATCAGTATGCCTACCTATTCAGATGATAGTAAACCAGTTATAGAAAAGGTATCTACAATCCAAGAAGACGGATACAATGAAACAAGGCTAAGTATATATTCTCATTTAGGAACACATATAGATTCTCCATTTCATATGCTGAGTAAAGGATATTCACTAGAAAAGTTTACTATAGACAAATTTGTAGGAAATGCATTTGTATTGGATATATCTAATCTTAACTTAAAGTGCTTAGAAGTTAAAGAGTTAGAAAAATATGAAAAGAATATATCCAATTGCCAATTTTTAATTATAAAGACAGGATGGAGTAAATACTGGGGAGATGAAAAATACTTTATAGATTTTCCAGTGATGACAGAGGAATCTGCAAAATGGTTAGGTAAGTTTAGCTTAAAGGGAATCGGTATAGATGCGATATCAGTTGATCCAGTAGATACTATAGATTATTTTATACATAAAATATTATTTAATAATAATATGGTTATTATAGAAAACCTTACTAACTTAGAAAAGTTACCAAGTGAATTCATATTTTCTGCTACTCCATTTAAATATAAAGAATCAGATGGTTCTCCAGTGAGAGCTATAGGAATTATATTATAATAAAAGCTTGAAAAATATATTGCCAAAGTTAAAAGATTTTATACATAATATCTTTTAACTTTGGCATTTTAAAATATATGATATAGTGGGAATTACAAAGTTTGTGTTACTGATTTGAGCTTGATTTCTATTATTGATCTAGCCAAAGAAAATTTTTATTTAAACTCCTCAGGCTTGTTAATATTTAATAAAAGCTGTTAATAGCTTTGTTAGAAAAAGTCTTCTAAATTTAAATTAATTTGATTTTCTTTAGTAAAATTATTATAGTTTCTGTTATTATTTTCTCTAGAGTGTTGATATTTTACTAAGGTATTTTTTCATAGTATTATTTTATCTATATTATTTGGATTTATATTTAGTGTTTGTGTTATCTTTTTATTTTAAAGGAACAATTATTTTACTTTAACACAATTTATTTTTTATGTTTTTCTTCTTTATTGTTATTGTATTTATTTTGTCCTTCTACTTTCTCTTTTTTTACTTTATTTTCTTTTGTTTCTTGTACTTTTGTTTCCTTTACTTTGTTTTCTTTTGTTTTATCTTCTTTTGGATTTGTTTCGTTTGCTTTTTTTACTTTATCTTCTTTTATTTTGGTTTCGTTTACTTTCTTTACTTTATCTTCTTTATTAGTTTCTTTTTTATTTATTTGATTTGAACTTTTAACTTTTATATTATTACTTTCTACTACTTTTTTACTACTATTGCTTATATTATTAGTATCTATCGGTGTTGTATTTTCTTCTTCAGAACTATTTGTAGAATTATCGACTGCTGGTTCTTCTTCTACTATTTCTTCTTTATTTTCTTCATCTTTTTGCCCTAATTTTTTGAATTTTTTAACTACACTTTGTTTTTCTTCAAATGAAGCTCTAAACTCTTCTTTAGCTTTGTCATATTCTTCTTGCCTTGATTTTAAAGCCTGCTCTATAACCTTAATTAACTCTTCATTTCCTGATTCTTCAGCTTTTTTCATAGCATTTTGTGCCATTCTTAAAGCTTTTTTAGCAGCATTAAATTTGTGTCTTTTTTCAACCATATTAGCTACTGCTTCTTTTTTTGCTTTTTGCATTTCTATTACTTTACTTATTGTTTCTTTTGCATTTCCTTCAAGATAATTTTTAATTTTATTTAATACTTCTATGGATTTTTCCTGATGTGATAATATATATATATTTAGTTTTTCTAAGTTTTCTTTAATTTCTTTCTCATCTAAATTTGAATTAATATTTGTTAATTCTTTTATAGCATTATCCAATTTTTCATTATATTGATTTACTGTTTCTTCAACAAGCTCTTGCTTACCTTTTTCCGCCATAACTTGACTTTCTCCAAGTCTTTCTTCTGCTACTTCAGATATAATATTAACTTTTTCTTCCCCTGCTGAGGCCATTTGAACTTTTAGGTTATCTAGTTTAGTATCCATAGTGTAAAGAATACTATCTGGTGTAACTCCAGCCTTATCTTTTAATGTTGTAACTTCTTCTGCATTTACATTTAAACTTGTTGCTACGAGTAAAGTAGCGATAATTGCTGATGTTATTTTCACATTTGATTCCTCCTTAAGTTTAGTTTTTACTCTTATATATTAACTACGTGTTGAGCTTTTTATTTTTAAGGGGTATGAAATAATTTATTTTTAAAAAAACTTTATTTGATACCCCCTAAAAAATATGTTAGATTACGTATATCATAATAAGTGTAGATATATATAGAAAGGTGGTTAGATTAGACTTAATATGATAGATGACAATAATAGAGACGAATTTATAGAAGAAAATAAACAATTTATATATAGTGCAGCAAGTTCAGTTTGTAAAAAAAAGCTTTCATGGGAAAATGACGATGAATTGAGTATAGCTATGATAGCATTTAATTCTGCTTGCGATAAATATAATAAAAATAAAGGTAATTTTTTAAGTTTTGCAAAAGTTTTAATAAGAAACTCATTAATCGACTTTTTTAGAAAGTCTAAAAGTTACGTTTCTCTTAATTTCTCGTTTAATAAATCTGATAATGATGAAAAGATTAATAATATTCAAGATAAAATTTCTATATCAGAATATGATAAGCAGATAGAAAATAGTAAGAGGGCATCTGAAATAAGTCAACTTTCCAAAGAACTTCTACAGTATAATTTAAATTTTTCAGATCTTATAAAATCATCACCTAGCCATAAGAATACCAGAAATGCACTTTTGAATATTGCATTTATCTGTATACAAGAAGTACATATAATTGAATATATAAAAACTAAGAAAATGCTTCCTATAAAAGAGCTGATGTTAATCACAGGAAATAATAGAAAGTATTTTGAAAAGTGGAGAAGATATTTAATTGTTCTTATAGTTATTTTATCAAGTGAAGAATATCCATATATTAAATCTTATCTTAAAATAAAAGTTGGTGAAAAAAATGAAAACTAAAAAAGGAATAGTTATGGAAAGTAATAAAAATTACATAGTTGTATTAACAGATGATGGTCAATTTGTGAAACTTAGAGCAAAAAATAACCCTCCAAAAGTTGGTGAAATTTACATTGGTAAAGAAGTAACATCTATACGTAAGTTTGTATCAGTAGCTTCTATTCTTTTCTGTTTACTATTTGGAACAGGTGTTTATGCATATAACACTCCCACATCATCAATTATTATTGGTAATAGTTCGGATATAAAGATAGAAGTTAATATGTTCAATAGAATAATTAAGACAACACCTTTAAATGACAAAGGGAATGAAATACTTAAGTCTGTTAATGTAAAACATAAGCCTATTGACAAAGGTATTAAAATTATAGACAGCAAAAATGAAAAAAATAGTACACAGAATAAAAATAATCCTATAAAAAAAGAAAGTAATGAAATTAATAAAGGCAGTAATAAGATCAATAATAAAGATAAAGAAATTGATTATAAAGAAGTCGATAATAAAGATAAGGAAATTGATTATAAAGAAGTCGATAATAAAGATAAGGAAATTGATTATAAAGGAGCCAATGATAAAGATAAGACAATTTATAAAAAGAATCAAAATAGTATGGTAAATCAAAGTAATAAAAATAAGGGAAATATAAAATCTAAAGATAGAAAAAATCCTAATGTTAACAGCTCTTTTTCGAATAATAATGTTAAGCAGTTAGAAAAGAAGTATGAAAAAAGTAAAAGCAATAAGGAAGAACAAAAAACTTTAAAGAAACAGTATAAGCAAAAGAAACATGAAAAAAAGTTAGAAAATAATCAGAGACATAATGAAGTAAATCCCAAAAGTCAATTTATAAATCATAAAGGTGTTAAAGTTAAGAAGGGTAAGTGGAACTATTAATTATAGTTTGTATAATGTTAGTCCAGTTTTATAGTTAGAAATATAATAGAAATATATCAAAGAGAGTGTAAAATAGTCTATGTAAACTTTAGAAAATGATATAATAAATTATCAGAATGAAGGTATCATAGACTATGTTTTTTCTAGAGATAAACTTTCAATATAATATACTTAATCTAAATTTAACAATAATTAGTTACATTAAATATGTTTATTTTATAACTATTTAACAATACAATATGTTGTCTTAATTAAGTATTAATAATATTAAAAATACCATAGTAATAATTTTTCAAAAAGTATTAGTACTTCAAAACTAGTAATTTTGATATAAAAAATTAACTAACAGAACGATTTAATATAAATAATTTTCATATCAAATCTTATAGTAATTTTACCAAAGTGGTTAATACTAATAGTAGATTATTAGTAACATATATATAACTAACGTATATATTTATAATTTGAGAAAAAATCCATCTTTGTGTTATAATTATACGTGATAAAAAACAGAGAAGTAGCATATTAGCATACAAAGGAGAGAACGAATATGGCGAGAACAGTAGGAACTACTGCTAGAGGAATAAGAACACCTATTATAAAAGAAGGAGATGATCTAGCAAACATTGTTGTTAATTCTATAATGGAGTCTATGAAAGATGAGGGTTATACTCTTAGAGATAGAGACGTTATAGGTATAACAGAATCATTGGTTGCAAGATCACAAGGAAACTATGTATCAATAGAGGACATAGCTTCTGACATTAGCAAAAAGTTTGAAGGTGATATTGCAGTTATGTTTCCTATACTAAGTAGAAATAGATTCTCATCAATTCTTCAAGGAATAGCTTTAAGTGGTAAAAAAATTCATCTATTTTTAAATTATCCATCTGATGAAGTTGGAAATCATCTAATGGATATAGATAAAATGGATGAACTTGGAGTTAATCCATACACAGACTTTCTTACTGAAGAAAAATATAGAGAGCTTTTCGGAAAAAATGTAGAACATCCATTTACAGGAATTGACTATGTTAAAATGTATAGGGATATTGTAAATAATGAAAATATAGAAATATATCTTACAAATGATCCTAGAGAAGCACTAAGATATACTAAAGAAATACTAGTAGCTAATATCCATGAGAGACATAGAACTAAGAGGATATTAAAAAAAGCTGGAGCGGAAAGAGTTTATGGATTAGATGAAATATTAAATGAATCTATAAACGGCAGTGGATTTAATCCTGAATATGGATTACTTGGTTCAAATAAAGCTACTGATAATACAGTAAAATTATTTCCTAGAGATTGTAGCGAAATAGTAAATAATATTCAAAAAATAATAAAAGAAAAGACAGGAAAGAATGTAGAAGTAATGGTATATGGAGATGGTGCTTTTAAAGATCCGGTAGGTAAGATATGGGAGCTTGCAGATCCAATAGTATCACCAGGATATACAGAAGGACTTAAAGGAACTCCAAACGAAATAAAGTTAAAATATATAGCTGATAATGAACTTAAAGATATGAAAAATAATGAGATGGTCGATGAAATAAAGAAAAAGATAAAAGAAAAAGAAGAAAATATTAGTGGAGAAGCTCAATCATTAGGAACTACTCCAAGACAAATAACAGACCTTTTAGGAAGTTTATGTGATCTAATTAGTGGTAGTGGTGACAAGGGAACTCCAGTAGTACTTATACAAGGGTACTTTGATAACTACGCTACAGAATAACTTTCTAAAAGATATAACATTATAGAATTGTAACTAAAAATAGGGGAATTATCCATAATTAGGATAGTTCCTTTATTTTTAGTTACAATTAATAAAAAATTAAGTTACATTTTTATAGATTTCATAAATTTGGTTGAAACATTTATATTAAATGTGATATATAAGAAGTGGTATTGCAATATCTAACATATGAAATATGAGATTGAATAGAGGGAATGAGTATGAAACAAAAAAAAATCTTGGTTATAGAAGATGAAAAACCTATAGCAGATTTAATATCATATGGATTAAAAAAAGAAGGATTTATTGTAAAAACTGCTAATAATGGTGCTGATGGTTTAACACTTGTTGATAAGTTTACTCCAGATTTAATGTTGTTGGATTTAATGTTACCAGATATTAGTGGATTTGATATATGTAAAAATGTCGTAGAAGTATATAATATTCCTATCATAATGTTAACAGCAAAATTTGATATAAATGATAGAGTACAAGGACTTGAATATGGAGCTGATGATTATATAACAAAACCATTTGACTTAAGAGAGGTTGTAGCGAGAATAAAAACAATACTAAGAAGAATAAATCAATTTGAGGTAGATAAGAATAAGTTTAAGCAAGATGTGATAGAGTTCAAAGGAATCGAAATATATAAAGATGAACATATGGTAAAAAAAGATGGTAAGATAGTAGGACTTACACCGAAAGAGTATGAATTATTAGTAGCTTTATACAATAGTGATGGGAGAGTACTTGCACGCTCACAGCTTTTAGACGTTGTATGGGGATACGATTATGTCGGAGATACTAGAACAGTTGATATGCACATTCAAAGACTTAGAAAAAAGCTAGGATCAAATGATATTATAAAAACTGTATTTGGTGTTGGATACAAGATAAATAAGTGGAGTTAAAATATGATTAAGTCTATAAAAACAATAAAATTTAGACTTCCTTTTAGTTTGTTTATTATATTTTTTATATCTTTTGTTTTACTTAACTATTTAGTTAATAATATGCTAGAAAAAAATAATGAAAAAATAATTACAAATCAATTGATTAGTCTAAAAAAGACTTCTAATGTATATGTAAGACAGTTGTTCATGATAAATCATTTGAATAATGATGAAAAGTGTTTTAAAAAAATTGTAAAAGATATGATAGAAGAATTAAATTCTGTTACTGAAAGTGATATAAGTGGATATGATACAAAGGGTAAATACATGTATTCTTCAAATAAAGAGAAATTTATGAAAGTCAAAGGAAAAGATTTAGAAAATGCTGTTCATGGTAAGACCTCTTATACTATAAAGTATGATAATAAAAATACAGAAGCATATTTTTCTTATCCGGTTGTAGTTTCAGGTAGGAAAGTAGGAATTTTAAGATTTATTAAAGACTATTCATCATTATATCAACAGAATCAATTTGTAAGTAAGATTGTTTTCTATATTACCATATTTGTTTTTATTATGGCATTTATACTTTCTTATTTGTTGTCAAGAAATATATCTAATCCTATTCTTAAACTAGCTAAGGCTTCTAATGAGGTAGCAAAAGGAAATTTAAAAATAGATATTTATAGTAATAGAAGAGATGAGTTAGGAGACTTGATAAGAAATTTTTATAAGATGGTTAGAAAAATTGAAGAACAATTAAAAATTATAGAAAAAGAGAGAGATAGTCTTGTTCAAATTAATAAATATAGGGAACATTTTCTTGATAATGTTACACATGAATTAAAGACACCTCTTACAACTATAATAGGTTACTCTGAAATGATTAAGGAAAATGAATTTACAGATATAGACTTTTTTAGATCTGGAATGAATCATATAACAGATGAAAGTAGAAGGCTTCATAATATGGTACTTGAACTTTTAGAACTATCAAAAAACTCTACTACAGTTTCAAATGAATTTACAAGAATCAATATAGGGAAATTATTAAAAAATACATGTAGTGATATGCAATTTAAGGCTAAAAGATATAACAACACAATATATTGTGATATCCACGATAATATCTATATTAATGGTGACGAATCAAAGCTTAAACAGGTATTCATAAATATTATTGATAATGCTATAAAATATGGATATTATGGCTCACTTATAAAGGTTGAAACTTATGTTGATAATAACTTTATAGAGATAAAAGTTAAAAATAAAGGAGAAGGTATAAAAAAAGAGAATTTAAATAATATTTTCGACCCTTTTTATGGATCAAGTAAGAATGGATCAACAGAAATAGGAAGTTGTGGCTTAGGACTTTCGATATCTAAAGCTATCATTGATAATCATAACGGAATAATACAAATTGAAAGTGAAGAAAAAAAAGAAACTATAGTTACTATAAAATTGGCATTAACTTCATAGTACAGAATTAATAACTTTAGAAAGTGAAACATATATACAAAAACTAAATAAAGATAAGGCTGTAAATCAAAATATGTTATATAAAGCTTATAAAGTATTTTATTTAAATTGAAGTAAAGATAATAAAAAATTTTAGATAAAGTAAAAATGAAAAGTAGTATAGATAGTTATAATAAATATATTGTTATAGAACTCAATGACATTAAAAGTAAGTATTAAAAAGGTGATATTATCACCTTTTTTTAATCTTTAATAAAGATCTTATACCATATTATAAAGGTAAGTATAGTCCATATTTTTCTACTATAGTCAATTTTACCTTTTCTATGTTGGTTAATTAATTTTATGATATATTCTTTATCAATGTATTTATAAACAACATCTTCTTTGACTAGGTCTATAGCCCATTCATAGAGTTCATCTTTTAACCAATGTCTTATTGGTACTGGATAACCTAGCTTTTTTCTTGTAACAACACTTTGAGGAAGTTCATCTCTGAAAGTTTCTCTTAAAAGATACTTAGTTGTATTTCTATTAATTTTATCACTTAAAGTTAATTTAGAAGCTACTTTAAATACTTCTTTATCTAAAAAAGGAACTCTTATCTCTAAAGAATGAGCCATTGACATTCTATCAGCTTTCGCTAGAATATCCCCTTTTAACCAAGTATTAATATCTATATACTGCATTTGAGTAACAGGATCAAGACCTGAAACTTTAGAAAATAAAGGTTGTGTTATAAGTTGTGGGGAGAAGTTTTTAATATAGTTTTTAAGAAAATAAGCCTTTTCTTTTTGACTAAATATTTTTGCATTTCCTAAATATCTTTCTTCTAGAGGAGTACAACCTCTTTCTATGAAGCTTTTTCCTTTAACTCCTTCAGGAATCAAACTTGAACCTAACTTTAATGATTTTTTTATTGCATTAGGAATATAAGAGAAAAAGTTTAAAGATAATGGTTCATGATATATACCGTACCCACCAAACAGCTCGTCTGATCCTTCTCCAGATAATACAACTTTTACATGTTTACTAGCTTCTTGACATACAAAGTATAGGGGAATAGTGGAAGGATCTGCTATGGGATTATCCATATGGAATATGACATTTGGTAGTTCTTTTATAAAGTCTTCAGAAGATACTGTAATATTTATATTTTCTACATTAAGTTCACTTGCAGTTTCTTGGGCTAGATCAATTTCACTATATCCATTTACTTCAAATCCTACAGTGAATGTCTTTATTTTAGGATTTATTTTTTTGGCTAGAGCTGTAATTATTGTAGAATCAATTCCTCCAGACAGAAAAGTAGCAACAGGAACATCGCTTATCATATGAGCTTCAACAGAATCTTCTAATACCTTTCTTATAGAAGACTTTCTTTCATCTATTTTTTTTACTTCAGGAGAAAATCTTAAAGAAGCATATCTACTTATTTTAAGATCACTATTACTTTCTTTTTTTAACATACAACCAGGCTCTAAAATATGAATGTTTTCTAACATTGTTTTAGGCTCAGGTACAAATTGAAAAGATAAGTAATCATGTAATGAATGTAAATCAACTTTATTATTGACAATATTACTTTGTAATAAACTTTTTGATTCTGATGTACAATATATACCATTTTCGTTTTCTGTGTAGAAAAGTGGTTTGATTCCAAATTGATCTCTTACTGCAATTAATCTTTGATTTAGTTTGTCCCAAATAACTATAGAAAACATTCCTCTAAGATGTTTTACAAACTCTTCATCATAATGTTTATATAATGTTAAAATTACTTCTACTTCAGATTTCGTTGAGAAAGTGTAACCTTCTTTAATTAAGCTTTCTCTTAATTCAACATGATTATAGATTTCGCCGTTAAAAACAATATGATAATTATTATAATCATAAGAAAATGGTTGTTTGCCATTTTCTAAATCTATTATACTAAGTCTACAGAATCCCAAAAAAACTTTATCATCATGATATACCCCTTTTTCATCAGGCCCTCTATGTTTCAGTGAGTTAAGCATGACCTCTAATTTATCTTTACTATTATCATCTAAAGAACTATTACTAAAAAATGTTATAAAACCACACATATGCATCCTCCCTAAATAGTTATAGAATGTATAATTAAAAAAATCGTTTGTGAAAAACGACTCGACGCTTTACTTTATAAAAAGATCTAAACATATCTAAAATCAACATCCAACCCACATTATAATATCTAAATGTGTAAGAAACTTATCTTAGATGTATACAAAATGTAAAATTTTAAGGAATTATGTAGAATATAGGGATTTCAAGTTTCTATAAAAACTTCTATTAGCATTTATGAAATTTATCTGATGATATATAGTGCATAACTCAAAAGATGCATTTAAAACTTTTAGTGATAAATTTGATAATAATAAGATGGGAAGGACAATACTCGTAGGATATATAGGACTAAAATTTTGATCAGAAAAACTTTAATTTTTATATTTGCAATTTAAAATTAAAGTTAGAACTATATCTGCATAAGATTAATAGCTCCAAATATTATGGATTTTAAATATGATTTATTATATAATAGCTTTAATAGTGGAAAAAAATGCAAATGATGAACTATAAAGAATCATTAAAAGACCTAGAGTTTTTACTATAATTTAAAGACAAATTACATCTAGCTAATAGTTAGATGTTTTTTATTAGAGCATTAAATATCTCAACTAATTAGGAGTGATATATATGAATAAAGAACCTATTATAACTATAAAAGATCTGAGAATGAACTATGGTGATGGAAAAGATATTTTAAAGGGAATAAATTTAGAAGTATATCCTGGGCAAATAATAGGGTACATAGGCCCTAATGGGGCTGGAAAAAGTACTACAGTTAAAATATTACTTGGAATAATAAGTAATTATAGTGGTCTAATTAAGATATTTGGTAATGAGATAACACAAAAAGATATTGAGTATAAAAAGAGAATAGGATACGTTCCAGAAGTTTCTGAATTATATGAAAGTCTTACAGCTCGAGAATATTTAAACTTTATAGGTGAGTTATACGGTATGGATCAAAATAAAATAAATAATAAATCTAAAAAACTTATGAGCTTATTTGGAATAGAAGATCAATATGATTCGAGAATATCATCTTACTCAAAGGGAATGAGACAGAAATTACTTATAATATCTAGTCTCATTCATAATCCAGATATATTATTCTTAGATGAGCCCTTAAGTGGACTTGATGCTAATAGTGTTATGGTATTTAAAGAAATTTTAGCTAAACTTGCATCACAAGGAAAAACTATATTTTATTCTTCACATATAATGGAGATAGTAGAAAAAATAAGCGATAGAATACTTCTTATAAACAATGGTGAAATTGTAGCAGATGGAACTTTTGAAGAACTAAAAGAAACAAGTAAGGAAGGATCTTTAGAACAGATATTTAATCAATTAACAGGATTTGATAAACATGGAGAAATAGCAGATGAATTTATTGCTACATTACAGGAGGCTTAGGATATGAAAGAGAGTATATCATTAAGAATACTTGATAAATTTGAATATCTGTTTGAGAAAATGGGAGTAAACTATAAAATAATGAGAAGTATACTTAAAGTAAAATTTGCTATGGATGAAAGAAGAGTTCCTGTAAACATGAATGGAATGTACGATAAAGATAAAAAAAGTTTATTTGCAAAACCAATGGTATCATATGGAGTGATTGGGATTATAGTAGGTCTTTTAACTATTATTCCAGCTCCTTTGTTTGTTAATATGAATATGATTATAGGAATGATAATGTTCATGGTGACAATGAGTTTGATATCTGATTTTTCATCAGTTTTACTAGATGTAAAAAGTAAAAATATACTTATGTCGAAACCAATAGATTTGAAAACTATAAATACAGCTAAGATAATTCATATAATAGCTTATTTATTTACTATGGTTGTTGCCATTTCTGGAATAGCATTAATAATTGGGACTATAAAACATGGTGTGTTATTTTTTATAATACTTTCTTTAGAACTTATACTTGTTTCTTTATTTATTATATTTTTAACTTCATTTTTGTATAGTGTTCTACTAAAATATTTTGATGGTGAAAAGCTAAAAGATATAATAAATTACTTTCAAATATTTTTTTCAATTGTATTGATAGTAGGATATCAATTTGCAGTAAGAGCAGCTCAATTTTTAAATATTGATTCAACTGCTACTTTGAAATGGTGGAAATTCTTTATACCATCTATGTGGTTTGCAGCTCCTTTCGAAATATTTATAAATAATAATTATAAGGCATTATATATATACTTAACTATAGTAGCTATTTTAGTTCCGGTAATATGTATAATACTTTATATAAAAATAGTATCACCATATTTTGAAAAAAACTTATCAAAGCTTAATAATAATAAAGGTACAAAAAATAACTTCATTGAGAAAAAACAAAAATTACAAATGTTTATATCAAAGTTAATCTGTCAAAACAAAACTGAAAGGACATTTTTTAGATTTGCTCAAAATATTATTTCTAGAGAAAGAAAACTTAAACTAAAGATATATCCTTCTCTTGCTATTGCAGTGATATTACCATTTATTACAACATCAAATTACTTTACTGATGTTAAATCTATTTCTGAAGTTATAAAGGAAATATCCAATAGTAATTTATATTTTTATATTTATTTCACTATTGCTATGATATCTACATCAACTATGATTATTAGTTTAAGTGAAAATTACAAAGGATCATGGATATATAAAGCTCTTCCTATAGAATCTATAGAATATGTACATAAAGGTGCGATAAAAGGGCTTATTTTAAAATATCTTGTACCAATATATGTTGTTATAGCTGGAATATTTCTAGTAATATATAAAGGAAAAATAATATTAGATATTATAGTAATGTTTTTAGTAATGATACTATTTACACTTTTTGCATATAAAAGGGCAGACATAGAACTACCTTTTAGTGAAGATGTAGATCAAGTCCAGAAACAAGCTGGATCAACTACTATTATTAATATGATAATTGGTGGAGTATTAGCTTTATTACACTATATATTACTTAAAATAAAATTTGGATTAATAATATACACAGGTATATTAGTTATAATTATAATGTTGTTTTGGAAGAAATCGTTCATACCGCAGAAAAAAATATATAATTAATTATATAGATAAGTTAATAATTTAATATAAAGGCAAAAGGATATAAAACTTATAAGTTATGTGTCCTTTTGCTTTTTATATATAAGAGATTTTGTTGATACTTTTATTATTAAAGTTAAACATTAACTATAGATTGTATATTACTAGGAAACCAATATTTCATAGAGCATGAATATTACAACTATTAGTAACTGAATAAAAATAAGACAAATTTAATTAAATTTGTTTTAATTAAGTCTAATATATATTAAAATTCATATAAAGAAAAGAGATTGTTAAACACTATATTGAACATCTTGAGGTGAAAAAATGTGCAAATGTTAGTAAAATTTATATTAAGAAATATATTAGAGAAAAAGTTTAGAACTTTTCTTATTGTGTTTTCTATAACATTGTCATCAGCATTGTTTTTTGCATCATCTTCTATATCTGGATCTTTTCAAAAAATGTACTTAAATAAGATCAGAAGTACAATAGGAAATGCAGATATAAAAATAACTTCAAAAGAAAACTCTGATAATATGTTTATAGACTCAAAAGAGATAAGAAATAATAAGCTTGAATATAAAATAGATGCCATAGAGTATTTTGGAGTATATAGTGAAAGTAAAAACAAGGATATGAATGTAAATATAAAAGGAATAAGCTTAAATGATCTTCAGAAAATGAATCCAATAAAATTAGAAAAAAAAGATAGTAAAGAAAAGTTTGATGAAGATAAGATTATAATAAGTGATAAAACTGCAGAGAAATATAAACTTAAAGTTAAAGACATTCTAAATATAAAAATAAATGGCAAGTCATATCCTTTTAAAATATACGGAATAGCAAAGCCACAAGGGATATTTGCTAATGAAGTAGGGTATTTAACTATTTTAACTCCACTTAAGACAATGGAGAAGCATTTAAACACTGATGAAAAAGTAACAACTATTTATGCAAAAGCTAAAAATGAATATAATTTAGATAGTGTTATGAAAGACTTATCTAATAGTAATAAGAATTACAATGTAGAAGAAACAATAAATAAAGAAATATTAGAGTATATGCAATCAAATATTTCAACACCTCTATTTATAATGTTATCAGTTATTCTTGTAATGAGCATATTTATAATATATTCTTCTTTCAAAGTTATAGCTATAGAAAGAATGCCTATAATAGGGACATTTAGAAGTGTAGGAGCAACACAAAAAACTACTACATTTATATTATTAGTGGAAAGCTTTATATATGGAATTCTCGGAGGAATATTTGGAAATATTTTAGGAATAGGTGTTTTAAGAATAATTGCAGATTTTATGAATCAATTTAAGAATGATGGAATCGAAACTATAGTAGAGTTTTCTAGTTCACATCTTATATATTCTTTCTTATTAGCAATAGCTATATCTATATTAAGTGCTATAGTTCCTATAGTTATGGTAAATAAGCATTCTATAAAAGATATAGTCTTGAACATTCAACAAGAAGAAGAGCTAAGAAGTTTTAAAAAGTTGTTAATTAGTATTATATTAATATCAGCATCAATAGGAACGCAAATATTTTTTAAGGGAACCCCAAGTATACTTTTAGCTATGACCGTCATAATTTCTTTTATGATAGGAGTGGTACTATTAGTTCCATACATAATAGAAATATTTTCAATTTTATTTAAAAAGATAAGTACGTATATTTTAGGAAATGAGTCTTATTTATCTTTCAAGAATATAACTAGTAAAGTAGTAACAAGTAATATTGCACTATTTGTTATAGGTATAGCTACAATTACTGCAATAACTTCAATTACACTTAGTGTTCAGAATTATATAACTAGTGGATATGATGAGTATGACTATGAAGTAAAGATAAATGGAATAAGAGATTACGATTCTGTAGAGAAAAGTATAAATAATATAACTGATATAAAAAATCTTTATAGAGAATATTCTTCAATGTATATAGAAATTGAAGGTACAAATGAAAAGATTAGCTTATTAAATGGAGTAAATACAGATAAATATAAAGAATTTTATCCTAAAGTAAATATAGAAGAAGATAATGGGAAACTATTAGATAAATTAAATAAGGGTAGAAACATCATAATACACGAAATTTTAGCTAAAAGAATCAATACAAAGATAGGGGATACCATTAAGCTTGTTATAAATGACGAGAAAAAAGAATATAGGGTCATAGGATTAATGGAAACCAATATAAGCTCTAATGGAAGATATGCAATAATAAGCAAAGATAACTTTCTTAAAGATATTGAAAAATACAACAATTCTTTGCTATTAAAAATAAATAAGGAATCAAATTATATTAAAGATAAGATAGAAAAGAAGCTAAAAGGATTAGGAACTATTGTAACTACAAAACATGAAGAGGAAACTGAGATGAAAGAAAGTAATGGAAACTTCATGTTAATCTTAGAAGGATTTGTTATAATGGCTCTTTTTGTAGGTATGTTTGGACTTGTAAATAACTTGTTTATAAGTTTTATTCAAAGGAAACATGACATAGCTATATTTAGATCTATAGGAATGAGTAACAGTCAGAGCAAAAAAATGTTCATTATTGAAGGAATAGTCTCAGGTATATTTGGTAGTGGCATAGGGGTACTACTAGGAGTAGGATTACTTAAAATGATCCCATATTTATTAAAAGCCATGGATATATCTATGGAAGTATTATATTCCAGAGAGATAATGTTGAGATATTTTATATTGGGGATAGTAGTTATGGTGATAACTTCTTTTATTACTATGTTTAAGTCTTCAAAAGTTAGTATAATTGAAGAAATCAAATACGAATAAAGGTGATAAATATGAAGAATGTAATAGAAATAACTAACTTAAATAAGATATTTAAAGCTGGGAAAGAGGAAGTACATGTTTTAAAAGATATAAATTTAAATATAGAAGAAGGAAGCTTTGCTTCAATAATGGGACCTTCAGGTGGTGGAAAAAGCACTCTTTTATATATTATGGGAGGACTAGATAATCCTTCATCAGGCAATATAAAAATAAATGGTAAGGAATTTTCACTTATGAGTGATAAAGAAAAGAGTGTAGTAAGAAGAAGAAATCTTGGATTTGTATTTCAATTTTATAACTTAGTTCCTAACTTAAGTGTAGAAGAAAATATTCTACTTCCTGTTCTATTAGATGGAAAAAAATTGACTAGACAAAAAGAGACTTTAGATGAGCTTTTAGACATAGTAGAGCTTACACATCGTAGAAAACATACTCCAAGAGAATTATCTGGAGGACAACAACAAAGAGTTGCAATAGCAAGAGCTCTTATTAATAATCCAGAAGTTATATTAGCAGATGAACCAATAGGAAACCTAGATAGTAAAACTGGAACGGAAGTAATGAACTTATTCCAAAGAATTAATAAAGAGAAAAATAAAACTATAGTTCAAGTAACACATTCACATGAGTCTGCTCAATATGGAAGTATGATTATAAATATAAAGGATGGAAAGATAGTTAGTGCCTCAGAATAATTATAATAACTAGCGTGATATCTTTTAGTAGTATAAACGGTACGAATAATATGAGTAACACAAAAACCTCTTAAAATATAAATTTATATTTTAAGAGGTTTTTATATATTCATAAAAAGGAAAATAAGTCAAAATGTAGAATCATCAAATATAGTAAATGTATTTTCAATATTTCAATAGTTCTGTAGAGAATATTGAAGATAACAGATTATAAGTATTATACACAATTAATATAAACTTTAGGAGTCAACATTTTAGATATAAATTTAAATATTAGGAGGTTGTAATATGAGAAAATTAAGAAAACTGAGTTTGTCCTTATTAATTTTTAGTGTCATAATTTCAAGTATTATTTTTCCAAGCTTTAGCTATACAATAGAAAATGGACAAGCTAAAACCAAGGTGGTTAAAGATGTAGATTTGCCAAGTAGTTGGGCTGAGGAAGAAATAAACCAAGCAAGTATATATGGAATAATAGAAAAGGATTTATTTAGAGATTTTCAAAGAGATCTTACTAGAAAGGATTTAGCAAATATAGGGGTAACACTTTATGAAAAACTAACAGGAAAGATAGCTTATTTACCGTCTTCAAATCCTTTCATAGATACTAAAAATGAAAAAGTTCTGAAGGCTTATTCACTAAAGATAGTACAAGGTGTAGGAAATGGTAAGTTTGAGCCAGATAAAAAAGCTACTAGGGAGCATATTTCAATCGTATTATATAATGTGGCTAAACTCTCAAAACCTAATTTAAATCTGAATGTTTCAACTACATTAAATTTTAAAGATGCAGATACTATACCTAAATATGCATTAGAACCTGTAAAATACATGGTACATAAAGGTATAATAAAAGGAAAATCCAATAATTTACTATCTCTTAATGATACTTCTAGTTTAGAGCAAGGTATTATTTTAGCTAAAAGAATATATGAAATAATACTCCAAGAATCTGGGGAAGTAGGTAAAGGATTCTTCTGGAAAGTATCAGGTGGAAACAGTGAAGTATATGTACTAGGATCTATACACATAGCAAATAATAGTATATATCCTTTGAACAGCAAGATGGAAGAAATGTTTAATAAATCAGGGTACTTGGTACTTGAAGCAGATGTTACAGACATTGACGAAGACTATATTAGAAGTATAGCATTTTATAATGATGGAAGTACTTTAAAAGATAATATATCTAAAGAAACTTATGACTTATTTGTTAAGAAAATAAATGATATGGGATTGAATCTACAAGCATTTGAGAATATGAAGCCATGGTATATATCAATGATAATAGATAATTTAGGGTATGTAGAAGGGAATTATGATTCAGATCTTGGGATAGATAATTATTTTTATAATAAAGCAGTAGGCAAAAAAGAAATATTAGAGATAGAAGGAGCTAAGTTTCAATTAGATTTATTTAACAAGTTATCACCAAAAGTTCAAGAAGAAATGTTAATGACATCACTATATCAGTCAAGTGAAAACAAACAGACAGGTGAAAATTTACAAAAAGAAACACTAGACTACTTATTAGACTTGTGGAAAAGAGGGGAAACTTCAGAGTTAGAAAAATATATAGGACTAAGTAGTGAAGCAGAAAGTAGTGAATTTGATAAAATATTTTGGCATGAAAGAAATAAGAATATGACTGAAAAAATAGTATCTTACTTATCTGACGATAGTAAAAAAGTTTACTTTGTTATAGTAGGTGCAGGACATTTAGTAGGAGAAACAGGAGTAATCCCTGCATTACAAAGTAAAGGATATAAAGTAGAACAGATAAAATAAAAAATATGGGACGATATCGTCCCATATTTTTTATTTTATAGTAACTTCATCAGAGCAACTATCTCCTTTTTGATCTTTAAAGCTAAATGAAGACCTAATGGCTCCCTGTGGACATGCTTTTTTACACTTATTACATCTAATACATTCAAGTGAGTTAGGTTTTTCATATACATTAACATTCATTTCGCATACTTTTGAACATTTTCCACATTTGTTACATGCGTTAGTATTTACCTTAAGCTTATAAAAGCTTATAGGATTAAACACAGAATATATTGCACCTAATGGACAGATATACTTACAGAATGGTCGGTATATTAGTATAGCTGCCAGTATAGTAATAAGTAATAGTATCATTTTCCAGGCATATAAAAATCCTATAGTTGATCTTAATGCCGGATTAGTTAAAACTAAAGGTATACCACCTTCAAGTGTTCCAACAGGACATATAAATTTACAAAAATACGGATCTGAAATACCTAGTTCATCTGCTAATACTAACGGAAGTAGTATTACAAATAATGCTAATATCACGTATTTTAAGTATCTTAATATCTTATCACCTTTAATAATTTTTACCTTTTTAGTTGGTATTTTATGTAGTAAGTCTTGTATAAAGCCAAAAGGACATAACCATCCACATATTAGCCTACCAAATAGTACTCCCATAAGTGATATAAAACCAATTACATAGAAAGAGAATTTGTACTTGATACTTCCTATGACTGCTTGTAATGAGCCTATAGGACACGAACCAAGTGCTCCAGGACATGAGTAACAGTTTAAGCCTGGAACACAAAGACTTTTTGTTTTTCCTGTATAGATTTTTCCTTCTAAAAAGCCTTTTATATTTGCATTAGTTCCTATTGAAAATAAAAGTTGAGTTATTGTTCTTTTATCCAATTCCTATACACTCCAGACATATGTTGATTGCTTTTTGAAGAACTGTTTCTACTTCTCCTCTAGCTACCCCATAAAACATAGTTAAAATACTTAAAGTTAAGATAACATACTTAATTTTTTGCTTCAAACTACATACCCCTTTTGTTAAATTATTTTAATCTTTTTTAAAAAGCTTATTTTATTGATTTTTTATGTTCCTCATTTGATTTAGATCTCGCTATAGATTCTTACACTATTTTACCACTTTTATCAATGGAAATTGTAGTGAGGCACCAACGAATTTGCTTAATATTTCTTCTCTAAGTATCTTATTTTAAATTATGCTTTGATATGTTACTTCTTTAGAACTTATTATTTTTAGAGACTAAAGCATAATTGGTTATTATTACGAAATTGACTTTCTTGTCTTTCTTTTATATTTTACATAATTTCTTGATAAACTTAGTTAAAATAAATTTATATTATTTTTTGATATATGATAATACTAGTAGTATAGCTTTTATTAATTCTTAAATGAAATAACTTAAATATAAATAACCAAATAAAAAAATAACTATTAAAACATTTTTTAAGTATAAAATGAAAATCAACAGTCTAAATAGACAGGGAAAGATATGGTCATTAATAAAAAAGACAGAGAAATATATGGAGTGTGGTACTTATGAATTATAAGATAATGATTGTAGAAGATGATACTTCAATTGCAAATCTTCTTAGCGATTATATTGAAAAGTATGGATATGAAACTATAGTAGTTAAAGACTTTGAGAAGGTACTTGAGATATTTGAAGAAGAAAACCCACATCTAGTATTACTTGATGTTAACTTACCTAGATATGATGGATACTATTGGTGTAGAAAAATAAGGAATAAGTCTTTATGTCCTATAATATTCATTTCAGCAAGAGTAGGAGAAATTGAACAAGTAATGGCAATTGAAAGTGGAGCCGATGATTATATTACTAAACCGTTTTATTATGATGTAGTTATTGCTAAGATTAAAAGTCAGTTAAGACGTTCATATGGAAATTATTCATTACAATCTCAGCAAAGAACTATAGAAGTTGAAGGATTAACTTTGTATCCTGAAGTTCCAGAACTTAGATATAATGATAAAACTGTAATTACAACAAAAAAGGAATCTATACTAATAGAAATACTTATCTCAAATTATCCTAAGTCTGTAAGTAGAGATATACTATTAGAAAAGTTATGGGATGATCAGAGCTTTGTTGAAGAAAACACTTTAAATGTTAATGTTGCTAGACTTAGAAAGAGATTACAAGAACTTGATATTGAAGAAGCAATTAAGACTGTAAGAGGAGTAGGATATAGATTAGAAGTGACCTGGAGGAATGATTAATGAAATTTTTCTTTAGGGAGTATGTTTCATTTGTATTCTTATATTTATTTAATATAATATTTCTTATGGTATTTTATTATTTTCTAGGAGGATTTGATAATAGGAATAATTTAATATATTTTATAATTCTGAGTTTATTCATCTTAGGAGCTTTTTTAGTAGGTAAGTATCTTATTAATAGAAGATTATATAATAGATTGCAAAAAGGATATTTTGAGGATTTTGAAAGCTCTTTATCACCTCTTGGAATATCACCACTTTCTGAGAGCTCTCATAAGCTATTTAAGTCTCAATATCGATTATATCAAAAAGAAATACAAGAATATAATAGAAAGCAGAATGAATATTTAACGTTTATAAATCAATGGGTACATCAAATGAAGACACCACTTTCAGTGATTAAGTTAACTGTTCAGCAAAATGAATATGAACCTTATATGGATACAATTAGAGATGAAGTTGAAAAGCTTAATAAAGGATTGAATATGGCATTATACTTGGCTAGATTTAATGTCTTTCAACATGATTTCAAAGTAGAAACTATAGACTTGAAACCAATGATTATTAATGTTGTAAATGATCTAAAACATTTCTTTATAAAGAAAAGAATATATCCTAGCGTTGATATAAAAGATGATATTAGTATTCAATCAGATAAAAAATGGTTAATGTTCATATTAGATCAACTAGTAACTAATGCTATAAAATATTCAATTGACGAAGGGAAAAGAGTATACATTTCAACATATAGAAGAGAACATAAACTGGTACTTGAAGTAAAAGATGAAGGTGTAGGAATACCTAAAAGTGATATAAGGAGAGTATTTGATCCATTTTATACAGGAGAAAATGGGAGAAAATTTGGTGAATCAACAGGTATGGGGTTATATATAGTATCTGAAATTTGCAAGAAATTAGATCATAAATTAGAACTTGAATCTGAAGTAGGACAAGGAACAAGTGTTAGAATCTTATTCTAATTACTTGTTTTTTTATAATTTATTTTCTTCGAATTAAGAGTAGAAGAGTATTTAACTTTTTTAATAGTTAAATACTTATTAGTATATAAAAAATAATAACCTTACACAAATGTAATAAACCTGAAAGATAATTAAATAGTAAGAAATAGATAGATATCCTATACTTAATTTATAACAAATAGTGAAAGGAAGATAAATATGGAAGTATTAAAGTTAAACCAAATTACAAAAACATATGAAGGAAAAGTTTCTTATAGAGTTCTTAAAGGTATAAATCTCTCAATAGAAGAAGGAGAGTTTGTTGCTATAATGGGACCTTCAGGAAGTGGTAAAACTACTTTACTAAACGTTATTTCAACAATAGATGATCCAACTTCAGGAGAAGTTTTACTTAATGGAAAAAATCCTCATAGACTAAAGGGAAGTAAATTAGCTCTTTTTCGTCGTAGAGAATTAGGATTCGTATTCCAATACTTTAACCTTATGGATACTTTAACAATAGGCGAAAATATAGTACTGCCTTTAACACTAGATGGACGTAGCTTAAATGAAATGGACAAAAAGCTAGAACAAATTTCAAAAAAGTTAGGTATAGATAGTATCATAAATAAGAGAACTTTTGAGGTTTCAGGAGGGCAAATGCAACGTGCGGCGATTGCTAGGGCTATAATACATTCACCATCATTATTATTAGCAGATGAGCCTACTGGAAATCTAGATTCAAAAGCATCAAAAGATGTTATGGAATTATTTGAAACTGTAAATAAAGAAGATAAGGTTACTACTTTAATAGTTACACATGATGCCTTCGCCGCAAGTTACTGTAGCAGGGTAGTATTTATAAAAGACGGAGAAGTTTATAATGAAATATATAAAGGTGAAAGCAGACAACAATTTTATCAAAAAATCCTAGAGGTACTTTCTTTACTAGGAGGGGATACTAATGAACTTCTCTAAGTTTGCTTACAATAATGTAACAAGAAACTTTAAAACATATCTAGCATATTTTTTAAGTAGTGCATTTTCGGTATTCATTTTTTTCTCTTTTGCAATATGTATGTTTCATCCTACTATAAGAAATTCTGGCATGGATATAGGCTCAACCGCTTTTATGGCGTTAGCTACATCAGAAATTGTAATATTTATGTTTACATTTTTATTCATATTGTACTCATTAGGTATGTTCTTAAAGATCAGACTAAAAGAGTTTGGAACTTTAACTATATTGGGGATAACCAAAAATCAGATAAACAAATTAATATTATTAGAAAATATAATAATAGGAACATTATCAATAGTTACAGGTATAGTATTAGGAATTGTGTTTTCGAAGTTTTTCTTACTTCTTTCTGCAAAAGTATTATATATAGATATAGATAAGTTTTATTTTCCAATACAGGCTATATTATTAACTTTAGCAGCTTTTGCACTATTATTTATTATAATAGCTACTTTTACGCCAATGATAATTGGAAAACATAAGGTAATAGATTTACTTGACGGATCTAAGAAACCTACAAAGACACCTAAAGCTTCACCAGTACTATCTATAATGTCAGTTGTAATTATAGTATTAGGATATATTGTAGCTTTAGAAGGAGCAGGTATATTCGGCGTAGAAGGAAATGAAATATACATTAGCATGGTATTAATTGTAATAGGGACTTTATTGTTATTCTCACAATTTAGTGTATTTGCTATAGCCCTTCTTAAGAAGAATCGTAAGTTTTATATGAAAAAAACAAATTTACTATGGATATCAGATCTTGCCTATAAGCTAAAAGAGAATTCAAGGATGTTGTTTATAGTAAGTATTGTTTCAACAGTAGCTTTTACTTCAGTAGCAGGACTATTTGTCTTTAATTCAATGAAAGCGAAGGGAACGGAAGAAAAATTCCCGTTACCTTATAACTATATTGCTGAACCAAATGACACTGTCAGAGATAAGAACATAAAAGAAATTGAAAGCAAATTTAAAGAAGGTAATTTTGAATATCATAAGTATACAGCTACTTTTTTAGAACAAAAAAATAATGAAGATGAAAAATACTATATAATGAATGCTTCAGACTACAATAATTTAGCTAAAGCCATAAATAGAAAAACTATTTATATAAAAAATGATGAGGTAGTTTTAGTTCCGACATATCCTAGTCTACCAACTAGAGAAGCTTTGCTAAAGATAAAAAATATTAAGTTTAACTCTACAAATTCTAGCTATAAGGTAAAAGAGGTTGGAGAGTCAAATATATTGCCTATAGGAATTCTATCACAAATGGTAGTTGTAAATGATGATGTTTTTAATAAAATATCTAATAAACTTCCTAATTTAAAATACTATGGATATGATGTTCCAAGATGGAAAGATACATTAAATATACAAGAAGAGATAAGAAAGGATATGATTGACCTAGATAATCCAGAAAAGATGACTCACTATGTGTTGAATTCTCCAAGTCTTTACTATACAGAAAAGCAACAAGGAAATATGCTTTTATATATGGGATTTTTTATAGGAGTGATATTCTTTATAGGAGCAGGTAGTTTCTTATACTTTAGATTCTATACTGACTTAAATCAAGATAAAGAAAAGTACAAAAATATGGCAAAAATAGGACTTTCTACAGATGAAATAAAGAAAACATCTACTATACAAATGGCAACATTATTCTTTGTACCATATATAGTAGCATCTATTCATACTATAGTAGCATTAAAATCTTTAGAGAACATTACGTATACTTCACTTATAGGATATGCTTTAACAGTCCTTGGAGGATTCTTCGTTGCACAAGTTATATACTTCTTAATAATACGATCATTCTATCTTAAGAATGTTACAAAACATATAGGAGAACAATAATATTAAAAGGCTATCAAATTGATAGCCTTTTAATATGTGACATTTCCAGAACATTTTGAGATGTTATTATAAATAGTTATAGTTTCTGTAATGACTGAAAACTGTAGGTAATTACTTTAAAAAATTAAAAGTGTTTCTAGCTCCTTACAAATACAATATAAAGTATTACATCAATGTAAGGAAAATGTAAGAGACATAGATAGTTGATATATATACTTTACATTATAATTAGCTTAGGAAGTTAAAGAACAAGGAGTGATAAACAATGAAAATTAAAAAAGCATTAATACTTTCTTTGACAGGACTAATTGTATTTCTTTGAGCAGGTTGTGATGGAATAAAAGATAAAATGAGTGAAAAATTTAATGAAGAGATTAAAAGAGAGATTGGAAAAAAAGTAGAATATGATAAAGATACTATTTTAAAAGTAGCTCAAGATGGTTTGGAAAAATATTTTAAAGTAAAAGTTAGTACAAATGATAAACAAATTAAATATTATGATCCAAATGATCTTGTAGAGAGTAAAACTAACAAACCTATATATGAGGGTATTGGAATTACAGCATTATCAGAAGGTGAACCAAAGATAAATGAAATTAGAGGATTTGAGGCTAGAATAAATCCTGATAGCAATGAAATATTAAGATTATCAGTTGACAAGCATGTAAAAGGAAATGCTAAGGATACAGTAAAAGATGAGGAAGGTAAAAATATAGCTATTCAATTTATTAAAGAAAATAAATTAATAGAAAATATTGATTCAATGAAATTTATTGAAAGAACAGATGAAAAAGGTATATCTTCATTTAAATTTGAATATGATCAAAATAAAACTATGACAATAGTTATTAACTCTTTAAAAGAAGTTATATCATTTATACATGAAGATAAACAATAAGAGGTAATATATTACTAGTATGAAAAAGAAAGTATTAAAACAATAAGAAATATTTACTTTAATAAAGAAGATAATATTGATGGAATTATCTTCTTTTTATTTTAAATAATTACTAATATAGATAACATGTACTTCTTTTTTTATCTTAATTGTAATAATATATAAGTAGAAATTCAAATATGACGTATGAAGGAGTATAGCTATGAGATATGTTATTAGAGAAAAGATATTTTCTTTAGGCGATAATTTTAATATAGAGGACGAATTCGGTAATCCAAGATTTCAAGTAATAGGAAAGGTATTTTCTTTAGGAGATAAGCTCTCTGTGTATAATATGAATGGAGATGAATTGTTCTATATAGAACAAAAATTACTTAGATTTTTACCAGAATACAGTATATATAAGGGACAAGAATTAGTTGCTAAGATAAAGAAGAAGCTTACTTTTTTTAGATCAGAATTTATGATAGAAAGTATTTATGGAAATTTTGAAATACATGGAGATATTATTGCTTATAATTTTTATATAACTAAAAATGGGGAAACCATAGCTACAGTTAATAAAAAACTTCTGTCTTTATCAGATAGTTATGCATTAGATGTAAAAGATGGAGAAAATGATGACTTTATAGTTACTTTAGTTATTGTTATAGATCAGATATTACATGATAATGATGGAAAGAAATAAAAAAGGGGGGAATGTAGTATGAAAACCTTATTTGACAAAGTCAATATGAACGGACTTGAGGCTAAGAATAGATTTGTTCGTTCAGCTACTTGGGAAGGAATGGCTGATGAAAATGGACATTTAACAGATAATATATATAACTTGTATGAAGACTTAGCAAAAGGAGGAGTTGGACTTATAATTACAGGCTATGCTAAAGTCTTTGAATATGATGAACCAGCTAAAAATATGCTAGGTATTTATGATGATACTTTTGTTGAGGAATATAAAAAACTTACATCATTGATACACAAATATGACTCTAAAGTAATCATACAAATAGTCTTAGGTAAAGAATATATAAACAAAGAAAAAGGATTAAACGAATATGGATTTACAGATAAATATGGTAATGAAGATATAGATAATATAAAGAGAGCATTTAAAGAAGCGTCAAGAAGAGCAAAAGAAGCAGGATTTGATGGAGTACAAATACACGGAGCTCATGGATACTTTTTAAGTAGAACTTTAAGTCCTAAGTACAATACAAGAAGTGATAAATATGGTGGAAGTGTAGAGAATAGAGGAAGACTGATATTAGAAGTATATGATGAAATGAGAAAAGAGGTAGGAAAAGATTATCATATATCTATAAAAATAAACTCTTCAGACTTTGAAGATGATGGCGCAACATTTGAAGAATGTAAATATGTATGTAAGGCCTTAGATGAAAGAGGAATAGATTCTATAGAAATAAGTGGGATGAAACCATCAAATACATCAAAACAAGAAGCTATATATAAAGAGTATGGAGAAGAAATTGCAAAAGAAATAAATGCTCCTGTGTTTTTGGTAGGATTAAATAGAACTGTTGATAGAATGAATGAAATAATAAATTCTACAAAGATAGAGTGTATATCAATATGTAGACCATTTATATGCCAACCAGATTTAGTAAATAAGTTTGAAAATCTAGAAATAAATAAGGTTAAATGTGTAAGTTGTGGTAAATGTGTTACAGAAGAAGGGATTAGATGTATTTTAAATAAGTAAATTATAACTTTATATTAAAGTTAAACTATCACGTTAGCTGAAAATTGTGTATAAATAAAGATTCTAAGTTAGAAATTGTCAGTTACATATTGGCAAAGATCACTATAAAAGTATAAATAAAACATATAGATGACACAAGATAAATAGTTTTTTTTGATTATACAAGCTCCTATAATAAATATTATAATTTTATAAAGTTGAGAAATTTATAATATAGGAGTGAGATCAATGAAAATGAGATATTCAGGGTTTACATTAGCTTTTGCATCTATTAGTATAGCAATAAATATAGTACTTGGTACTGCAACTCAAATGTTGAAGTTACCACTTATCTTTCTAGATACTGTGGGAACTATATTTTCAGCAGTAATATTAGGCCCATTAGCAGGAGCTATAGTTGGAGGACTTACTAATGTTATACAAGGATTGATTACAAATCCTAAAGACATACCATTTGCAATAGTTAATATAGTTATAGGATTAGTAGTTGGATTTATTGCAAGAAGATATAAGTTTAATCTTCCAGTTGCAATAGTTACAGGAATTATAATAGCTGTGATAGCTCCAATCATAGGAACTAATATAGTAATTGTGTTTTTCGGAGGAGTAACAGGAAGTATAAATGATATTATATCTACATGGTTAGTGAAATCAGGGCAAAGCATATTTACAGCTAATTTCATACCAAGAATTACTGGGAATATGATAGACAAGATAATAAGCTGTATATTAGTTTCATCATTGTATAGATTACTTCCTAAAAGTTTAATCGAAAGAAGTAAGTCAAATGCATAAAGTAGTAATAAAGATAAAGAAACTTATGTATCTTGAATAAAGTGGTCTATAATGTTTTATTAGAATTAATTATAAATTTAGTTAAGAAATATATTACTAATAAAAATTTAAAATTATGAAGCTATTATTTACAATAATTTTATAATGACATAAAACTTATGCATGGGAGAGAGATTAATGAAGAGAGGATATTCAGGGGTTACTTTAGCTTTTATATCTATTAGTATAGCTGTAAATATAATACTTGGTACTGTTACACAAATGTTGAAGTTACCACTTATATTTTTAGATACCATAGGAACTATATTTTCAGCAGTATTGTTAGGTCCATTAGCAGGAGCTATAGTTGGAGGATTTACCAATGTTATACTAGGATCAATTACAGATTATAAAGATCATATACCATTTGCAATAGTTAATATAGCCATAGGTCTAATAGTTGGATTTATTGCAAAAAAATATAAGTTTAATCTTCTAGTTGCAATAACTACAGGATGTATATTATCTATAATAACTCCAATTATGGGAACTATTATATCAATTATATTCTTTGAGGGACTAACGGGAAAGCTAGATAATATTATATTTATGTGGCTAATCAAATCAGGAAAGAGTATATTTACAGCTAATTTCATACCAAGAATTACAGGAGATATAATAGATAAGACAGCAAGTTGCATAATAGTCTCGTTATTATATAATCTACTTCCTAAAAGCTTAACAGAAAGAAGTAGTGTGAATGCATAGAACAATAAAACAATAAGACCATATTTGTTTGTATTAAATTAAAATAGAATAATTATGGAGTTAAAAGAGCTAATTAAAAAAATTGGCTCTTTTATTTTTAGTATACAGAAATAAGCTTTAATTAAGTGTTAAGGAGCAGTATTGTATTGTAAAACATTCATAATAATCTTATAATAAAAGTTACAGAACATAGGTTTTGTATATATTTATTATTAATTCAAATAAGCTATTAATTTTTTGGAAAATAGATTTTAACAAAAAGATAAATCGGTGGTGAGTACGTTGCAAGATATGTTGTCTATATATAGAGATAGATTAATTAATTTAAGCTCAAGTAATAGAACACTAGTTTTGAAAAAACTTTATAAGAAGAGAGCTTTTGATTTAAGCTTATTAGGAGAGTTAAGTGAAGATGACTTTTATGAAAAACTGATATTTGGTTTGGCATCTAGAAGTAGAAATAAAATCAAGTTACTATCACTTGACTGTGAAAACTATTCAGTAGAAGAAGTAGAAAAATTGATACGATTGCGTTATCAATTAAATTTACTTAATAAAGAAACTATTTATATACAAAAAGAAAAAGGAAGTTATGATTTGTATATAGGTTACCCATTTGTTGAGGGAAATTTTAAAGATGGAACTTTTGTGAAAGCTCCACTTTTACTATTCCCAGTAAAATTGATTATAGAAAATGATGAAGTCTTTATAGAAAATACTATAGATGAGAGTATAATGATAAATAAAACTTTTGTAAAGGGATTTCAGAAATATAATGATATAAAGTTGCCGGACTTTGAAGTTGAATTTGAATATATAGATCATGAAAATATAATTCAATGGGTTAAAAATTATTTAGGTAAGTATGGTATAAAAATAAATACTAAAAACCTATCGAAAGAAGTATCAAAATTTGAAGAATATACAAATAGAAATGTACCATTGTATGAACTTGGAGAACTTGAGTTAAAAAACAATTTAATAATAGGTAATTTTCCTATTTCTACGAGTGCTATATATGAGGATTATACAGAGCTAATGGGAGTAGCTAATCAAAATAAGCTAGTTTCAAATCTTATAGAAACAGGTGATTATGTATCGGATGTTGCAAAGGATGGCTATAAAGAAGTAAGTAAAGTAGATTTTAAAGAAAATGACTTATTCTTTGTAACGGAATTAGACTATAGTCAAGAAAAAGCCATAATATCTACTAATAAGAGAAAAGAAGTAGTAATATATGGACCTCCAGGTACAGGGAAATCTCAAGTAATAGTTAATTTAATAATAGATAATTTGGCTAAAGGGAAAAAAGTATTAATGGTTTCTCAGAAAAAAGCTGCTATTGATGTTGTATATAATAGACTTTCAAAGTTAGGATTAAAAGATAGAATTGGAGTTGTAGTATCTTCTAATATAGATAGGCAAAGTATATTTTACAAAATACAAAGTATACTAGAACAACAAGAATACTACCATAATAATGACTTAGATAAAGAGTTTGAAACGATATCAAATGAGATAGATAAAGAAATTTTGAAGCTAGAAAAGTTAGCAAAATTGCTTCATGAAAAAACTAGTTTTGGATTAACACTACATCAACTTTATTCTAAAAGTTTCAATGATTATGAATACTATATTGAACTAATAAGTGATAATTTCGGTAGATTTATTAATATAACGAACTATGAGCTTGAAAATATGATAGCTAATATAAAAAGAATATCTAAATACTTAAAGTATGATTTTAACAGCTGTATACTAAAAAACAGACAGGATTTTTCTAATTTTCAAGAGATAGAGAGAGATAGAGTTGTAAAAGTTCTAAGTAGGGTTAGAGAAAGTATAGAAAAATATGTAGAAAAAGCCCAAGAAGATAATGAAATAAAAGAAATCGAAAACTTGTTATTAGATAAAGGCTTTGACTTTATAAAAAATATAAAAAGATTAAGTGAAGATATAGATGAATTAAAAAACTATAATAAATTGCTAGATATAAAAGAGTTTAGTAGTCTAAATACTTTGGCTCGTTTAAGTAGAAATATTAAAAAGAGAAAGTTTTGGAAATTGCAGTATTGGAAAAGTAGAAGAAGCTTAAAATCTATACTTAACGAACATAAGATAAAGGATTCTTTACAGTACATAGATCAAACTATTAAATTTAACAGTATGCTATCTAAAATTAAGAGTTTCTATGGTATAGAAAGCTTAGATTATAAACTAGGCGTAGACAGAATAATATCTAAATTAGAAGGTTACGTTAAAAATACGAAATTTATTGAAAATTTGTTTAATGAAATAAATATATTAGAGAGATATTTTGATAGAAATTTTTTATCAGATTTAGAGAAACACATTTTTGAAAATAACAATTGGCAGTATATATTAGAAGATGTAGAAAATATAATAAAAACTGATTTTGAAAATATCCAAACATTAGATTATATGAAAAAGAATTTAACAGATAATGAAAAGATACTTATAAGATATTGTATAGATAAATACGGTGAGAATGAAAAAGAAATGGAAAAACTTCCAGATGCAATAAGAAATACAATCTATCTAAAGCATATAGAGTTAGCTGAATTAAGAAAAAGAGACATTTTAGGGCAAATAGATAATATGCAAAGTATAAGAGACAAAGTAAATCATCTAATGAAAAAGAAAAGAGAATTGGTACCAAGTTTAATTATAGATAAGCTTAATAAGGATATAGAAAATAGTAAGTCATATAACAGACTTGGTAATGAAACAAATTTTAGAGAAATAAAATATGAGGTAGGTAAAAAACGTAATAGAATGACATTAAGAAGGTTTGTTCATTCATTTTATGAAAAAGGATTATTTAGTATATTGCCATGTTGGTTAGTTACACCAGAAGCGGTATCTAGTTCATTTCCACTTAAAGAGAATTTATTTGATACAGTCATATTTGATGAAGCATCACAAATGTTTGTTGAAAATGGGATACCTGCTATATATAGAGCTAATAGTGTAATAATTGCAGGTGATGATAAGCAGCTTCAACCAAGTGATATATATCAAGCAAGAATAGATGATATTGAAATCGAAGAAGAATATTTTGATGGGTATATATCTAATGCACCTATAGAAGCAAAAAGTTTATTAGATCTTGCAAAATTTAAATATGATGGAGTTACATTAAATTATCATTATAGATCTTTAAATGAGGAATTAATTAATTTTTCAAATTATGCTTTTTATAATGGAAAGATGGAGATAGTACCTAATATATCTAATAACTCAGAATCACCTCCTATTGAACGTATAAAAATACAGGGAAGATGGATAGATAGGAAAAACTTTAAGGAAGCAAAAGAAGTAGTAAATCTAGTAAAGAATATACTTTTTAATAGAGAGTATGAAGAAACAATAGGTATAATAACTTTTAACTCTAATCAGAAAGACTTAATAGAAGATTTATTAGATAGAGAAGCTACAAAAGATATGGAGTTTGGATGTTTATATAGGCAAGAAATCGATAGAAAAGATGGAGATGAGGATAAAAGCATATTTGTTAAGAATATAGAAAACGTTCAAGGGGATGAAAGAGATATTATTATCTTTTCTATAGGGTATGCCCCTAATGAAGAAGATAGAATAGTAAGAAACTTTGGAAGTCTTACCATGAAGTCAGGAGAAAATAGACTTAATGTAGCTATAAGTAGAGCTAAGAAAAAAATATATGTGATTACGTCTATAGAGCCAGAAGAACTAGGAAATGTAGATAATTTAAGTAGAGGAGTAGTTCTCTTAAAGAAATATCTTCAGTATGTAAGAGCTGTTTCAAACAATGATAAAGATGGAGCAAATAAAATATTATATTCTTTATTGTCTACATGTGATATTAACAATAATATAAATCATTTTGATAGTCCTTTTGAAGAAGAAGTTTATGAAGCATTAGTAAGTCAGGGATATAGTGTTCATACTCAAGTTGGATCATCAGGATATAAAATAGATTTAGCAATATATGATGAGGAAAAATCACAATATATTCTAGGTATAGAGTGTGATGGAGCAACTTATCATAGTAGTAAGTCGGCTAGGGAAAGAGATATATATAGGCAGAAATTTTTAGAAAATAGAGGATGGACTATCCATAGAATATGGAGCAGGAATTGGTGGAAAAATAAAGAAAAAGAAATAGATAAAATAAAAAGTAGGGTACAAATAATAGAAAATACTTCTTTTTAAATAAATAAAGGGGTGATGATTATGAAGTTATTTTTTATGTCTGATATACATGGTTCATTGCATTATGTTAAAGAAGGGATAAAATCTTTTGAAAGAGAAAAAGCAGATTATTTGATTATTTTAGGAGATACACTTTATCATGGACCTAGAAATCCATTACCAAAAGACTACAATCCTAAAGAAGTTGCAGATATACTAAATAAATATAAAGAAAAAATAATAGCAGTTAGAGGAAATTGTGACAGTGAAGTAGATCAAATGATGATAGAGTATGATATGATGTCAGATTATTCCATAGTACTTTATAATAACAGGAGGATATATATAACTCACGGACATATATATAATAAGAACAATATGCTTAAATTAACAAAAGGTGATGTTCTTATACATGGACATACTCATGTAACTGTTGCTGAAAAATATGAAAATATATATATACTAAATCCTGGATCAATAACGTTACCAAAGGACAATGGACCAAACTCATATGGAGTATTAGAAAATAATTTATTTGAAATAAAAGATTTAGAAGGAAATACATTTAAGTCAATATACTTAGATTAGAGATCATAGAGCTTATTAAATAAGTAAAGCTAAATTTATTATAATAAATTTAGCTTTAAACATTATTTAATAAGCTTTTTTAATACTCATAAATATTGTTTTTATGTAAATTTTTATATTATCTAAGCTCTAGAGATAAACAAAAAGCAAATACCCTAAAGTTCCTACTTCTATAAGTGGAAGATTAGCTCATAGAAAAAGGTAACTATGTAAAAAAGGACAACATACTATGTACAAAGAGGGACCTAGCTTTGGGTAGGTACTTTAAATAAAAGTTAGGAGGCATAACAACATGGGTCTAAGAAATAAATTGACAACTATGTTTGTAACCTCTTCTATAGTAATATGTCTTGTTATAGGAAGTATAATTTATGTAGTTTCGTCAAACTCAATACTAGATATGGAAAAAGCAAACTTAACTTTAACGTCAAAACAAATATCTAAGCTAGTAGATGAAAGAGTTAATAATCAGTTTGACTATATGGAAAGAATAGTAAATAGAACAGATCTTATGAATAAAGATATATCTTTGGAATCTAAAATAGAGTTATTAAAAAGAGAACTAAAAATAGGAAATTTTATTTATTTAAGTATAGTAGATAAATATGGAAATGAAGTATCTACTGATCAAAAAAGTTATAATTCTATAAATCAAACTTATTTTAAAGAAGCTATATCAGGAAAAAGGTTCATATCAGATCCTATAACAGATAAAGATAGAGGAGAAAATCTAATCTTATATTCTGTTCCTATAAAAAATGGAGATGATATAGATGGTGTATTAGTAGCTGCTAGAAGTGGAAAAAATCTAGATGCTATGATATCAGGGGCTAGTCTTATAAAGTCAGGATACACCTATGTAGTAAATAATGAAGGTGTAATAATATCACATGAAAATAAAGACTTAAATTCAAATAAATATAACTTAGTATATGATCCTAAAAACAGTAAAGATACTGAGCTTAATGATGCAATAAATTATATTTTAAAGGAAAAAGAAGGTAATATAGTTTATAATAACGGTGAAGAAGAAGAAATACTAGGGTTTTCTAAAACAAAATCAACTAATTGGACCTTAGTGGCAGCAGCACCAAAAGATGAAATTCTATCTGAAATTAATGGTATTAGAAGTATTTTACTGATTATTTCAATAGTATCAGCTATAGCAGTAGGAATTGCATTTTGGATAATGATAAAAAGGATATCAGATCCAATAGTGATTATATCAAAATTTGCTAATAGCATATCTCATGGAAATTTTAATGAAGAGATTAATGAAAATATAATTAATAGAAAAGATGAAATAGGGACTTTAGCAAAAGCTTTTGAAGATATGAGGAAAAAGTTGAAAGAAACTATGGAAGAAGTGTTAAATATAACTGAAAATCTATCTTCTTCTTCATTAGAACTAACAGATAGTATACAAAATATAAAAGTGTCATCTCAAGAAATAGCTAAAACTATAGAGGAAGTAGCTAAAGGCGCAGTAGATCAAGCAAACAATACTGAAAACGGACTTAATAGAGTAAATGAAATAGGCAATATGATTGATAAGAATAAAGAAAGTGTATTACTTTTAAATCAAAAAAGCAATGAAACAACGAATGCAATAAAAGAAGGAGTTTTAGTACTAGAAGACCTAATCAAAAAAGCAGAAGAAAGTGAGGAAAAAATAAAAGAGGTTTATGACAAGATAGTAAAAACTAACAATAGTGCAGAAAACATAGGAAAAGCAAGTGAATTTATAGCATCTATAGCAGAACAAACGAATTTACTTGCATTAAATGCAGCTATAGAAGCAGCAAGAGCAGGGGAAGCAGGTAAAGGATTTGCAGTCGTTGCAGACGAAATTAGAAAACTTGCTGAAGAGTCAAACGCTTCAACTAAAATAATAGATGAGGCAGTAGCAGAGCTACAGCAAAACTCTACTAATTCTGTTGCTAAAATTGAAAAACTATTAGATATAGTAAATGATGAAATGAATAGTGTAAACTTTACAAATGAAAAATATAAAGAAATATCTGAAGCGGTAAATTTAGAAGTAGAAGTATTAGAGGAATTAAATGAAATAAGAAAAGAAAAGGAAGAAAAGAAAAATAATCTATTAGTCCTAATAGAAGATTTATCTGCATTGGCAGAGCAAAATTCAGCAAGTACAGAACAAGTATTAGCATCAACACAAGAACAATTAGCTTCAACAGAAGAAATAGAGTCAACATGTAGTAAATTAGTAGAAATCATTAAAAAATTAAAAGAGATATCTTCTAAATTTGAAATGTAATAAAAGAGGCGATAAGCCTCTTTATTTCTTTTCATCATTATTTGACAATTTATACATAAAAATATAAAATAAATCTATTATAGGGAATTTATTAGTAATTATAGAAAACAATGAAGAGGGTGTTAGGGATGAAAAGTATTAAAAGACAGATTATAACTTATTTTTTGCCAGTCATAGTAATAGCATGCTTGACTGTAGGGGCGCTCAATTACTTTATATCTCAAAATGCTATAACAGATGTTGCTAAGGGTGATTTAAAAATTATAGCTAACAGAACCGCTTTAAATGTAGAAGACAGGCTAGAAAAACAAGTCAAAATAGTAGAAGAAATAGCAGATAAATATGAAATAAAAAACCCTAATATTACATTAGAAGATAAACTTAAGGTTCTAGAAGAAAAGAAAAATCAGTATGGATTTAAAAATATGCAAATAGCAGGTATAGATGGGATTGCAACTACTGTAACAGGGGAAACATTTAATTCTAGTAAGCAGTCACACTTTACTGAGCCAATGAGAACTGGTAAAGGGTACATATCAGATCCTATGGATAGTTCCGATGGGGTAAATCAATACATAATGGTGTCTGCTCCTATAAAAGTAAATGGTCAGATTATAGGGACAATTACAGCCATAGAAAGTGTAACAAAAATAAGCGACATAGTAAGTGATATGAAGGTTTTAAATAGTGGATATGTCTATGTTTTAAATAAAGAGGGAACTATTATAGCTAATAAAGACAATAGTCTAGTTAAGAAAAAATATAATTTATTAAAAGAATCTAAAAAAGATAATGAAGATAGTAGGATGCAAGAAATAACTAAAGACATGGTATCATTAAAAGAAGGAACAGGTGAATGTATTTTACAGGGTGATGAAAAAGTAGTTGGATATTCTCCTATTAAAATTAAAGGTTGGTCAGTAGGAGTGATGATTCCTAAGAGTGAACTATTAGCTAATCTTAGCGATATTAATACAACTTCATTAATAACATTAATTGCAGTATTAATTGTAACATCTATATTAATATCTATATTTGCAAGAAAGTTATCTAGACCATTATCAGATCTATCAAACTATGCCAATCAAATTTCAAAAGGAGATTTCACAGTAGATATTTCAGAAGATATTTTAAATAAAAATAATGAGATAGGAAAACTGGCTTCTAACTTTAATGATATGAAGAAAAATTTGGGTGATCTAATATCTCATATATTAATAGCATCTAAGCATCTAATAAGCTCCTCTCAAGATTTAGATGATTCTTCGAAAAGTGTTGCAAGAGTGTCACAAGAAGTTTCTGTAACAGTTGAAGAAATAGCTAAAGGTGCAACTGAACAAGCAAATGAAATAGAAGACGGACTAAACAAAGTATATGAACTAGGTAGCACAATGGAAGAGAATTTTGAAAATATTGGCTTAATGGATAATACAACTGAGAATGTAGTACATATATTAGAAGAGGGACAAGAAATAATAAAAGAATTGAACACTAAGACAGATGAGAGTGAAGAGGCTATAAATGAAGTTTATAAAGGAATATTAAAAACTAATGATAGTGCAGAAAATATAAGTAAAGCAAGTGAAGTTATAGCATCTATAGCAGAACAGACAAATTTACTTGCATTAAATGCAGCTATAGAAGCAGCAAGAGCTGGAGAGCATGGTAAAGGATTTGCTGTTGTAGCAGAAGAGATTAGAAAACTAGCTGAACAATCAACAAATTCAACGAAAATAATAGATACTGCTGTAACAGAACTTCAAGAAGACTCTATTAACTCTGTATCGAATATTAAAAAAGTTTTAGGATTAATTAAGGAAGAACTAGAAAGTGTTAATATGACAGAAAAAAAATACAATGAAATTGCTATTGCAATAGATGAAGTTGTTAAGGCAATGAAAAACGTAGATTCATCTAAGAAAGTTATTGAAGATAGAAAAAACGAAATATTACAAGTAATGGAGAATTTATCTACTATAGCTCAAGAAAATGCTGCAGCAACACAAGAAGTATTGGCTTCTACAGAAGAACAATTATCTTGTATGGATAGTATCAATAATGAGTGTGGAAAACTCGCTGATACATCAGGAGAACTTAAAGAATCTATATCAATGTTTAAGATTTAATTGGATAAAAAAAGCTGAGAATAATAAAATCTCAGCTTTTTTTAAATTATATTATATACTATTTCATATTTTTAGCTTTATTATATGCAGAAGTCATGGCTTCTATAATTGAACTCCTAAAGTTGTACTTTTCTAAAGTAGCAACGGCTTCTATAGTAGTTCCACCAGGAGAACAAACAGCATCTTTTAGCTCACCTGGATGAGTATTAGTTTCTAATACCATCTTAGCAGATCCAAGAACAGATTGAGAAGCTAGCTTATAAGCAAGTTTTCTAGGAAGTCCCATAAGTACACCACCATCTGCCATAGCTTCTATTAGCATATATATATAAGCTGGAGAACTTCCTGATATAGGTACTATAGCGTCCATTAGTTTTTCTTCTAAAATCTCTATTTCCCCAAAAGATAAAAATATATTTTTAATATCCTCAATCTCTTTATTTTCAAATTTATCATCTGAGAAACAAACAGCGCTCATACCTTCACCAACTAGAGCTGGAGTATTTGGCATAGATCTAACGACTCTGACATTACTTCCAAGTAGGAGTTTTACTGTGTTAATATCAAAGCCTGGAGCTATAGTTATAATAATATTTTCAGGAGTTAAGTACTCTTTTATCTCTTCCATAACTTCTTTATAAACTTGAGGCTTAACAGCTAATACTATATATTTTGAGTTTTTTATAAGCTCTATATTATTATTTGAATATTTTACGTTTAGTTCCTTGCTAAGTGCACTTTTTCTTTCATCACTGATTTCAGTAAAAGTAAAGTTATCTTTAGAATCAGTTCTAAGTAGTCCTTTAAGAATAGCGTATCCCATATTACCAAGACCTATAAATCCTACCTTATACATAGGTATCCTCCTTATTAATTAAGTATTAAAACAACTAGTCCTATAATAGATTATATCAAATTTTGAGAAGTATAAAGTTTATAAATTTTATTGAATAATAGGAGATAAAAATTCCACTTAAATAAAGCTTAATTTCATAGGTTTTAATTATATTCTTTTAGATAACAATAATATGTTGCATAATTACTATTATCTTATTTCATAAAGTGGTATAATGTTTTAGTTGATTAGAGGGCTGTTTAAAATTAAGGCTATTTTAATTTTAAAAGGAGGCATAAATGTACGACATGTTGGGAGAAATAGTGAGAGCTTTTTTCTTTATTTTTGCTGCAGAAATGGGGGACAAGACTCAAATATTATCTATGGCTTTTGCTACAAAGTTTAAAGTAAATAAGGTATTAATTGGGGTAGCAATAGGCTCTGCTTTAAATCATGGTATAGCAATAGCATTAGGATCATACTTATCTAATTTAATACCAATGAACATAATTCAGATAGTAGCAGGTATAATGTTTATATTATTTGGACTATGGAGCTTGAAGAGTGAAAATGAAGATGAAGAAGAGAAAGATGATCAAAAGTTTGGTCCAATTTTGACAGTAGCATTAGCATTTTTTATAGGAGAGCTTGGAGATAAGACTCAACTTACAGCAATGACATTGTCAACAGATTCTAACTATCCTTTGCTAATATTAGTAGGAACGGTATTAGGAATGCTAGTGACAAGTGGTATAGGAATATTTGTAGGAACTAAGATAGGAGATAAGATACCAGAAACTACTATAAAATTAGTTTCATCTGGTGTATTTCTATTCTTTGGAACATTAAAACTTTATCAAACACTTCCAAAGGAATATTTAACATCTATGAATATAGGAATATTTCTCCTTTTACTTTCTTTGACAGTTTATATATTAGTCAAACCTATAATTAAAACTAGGAAAAGTAAAGAAAAAACTTATCTAAAAGAAGTAGCAGCAACTCTTTATACTCAAGCACAACAGTTGAAAAAGGCAATGGACAATTTATGCTTAGGAGAAGATAGATGTGGTAAATGTGAAGGTAATAGTTGTATAGTAGGATTTACAAGACATGTTTTACAGGACGTGGTTGAGGATGAACATGCATTAATAAATTGGAGTAAATTACCTAAAGAAAATAAAAAAGAATTTGATATAGATAAGGTTATTGAAGCTTTAAGTATAACTATAAGCTATTTATTAAATCAAGAAAATAAGGATGAGAATAACATAGTTAATAGAACTAAAGAGGTTCTAGAGATTATAGCATTTGGACAAACTATAAAGTTCAAAGATGAAAAGAGCTATTTTGAAAAATTAAAAAGTATAGATACATTTCTAGGAAAGAGAGTAAATAGCAGAGTTGAAGAGATAAAACGAGGGTTATAAATATAAAATCATTTAATTTCTCCATTGACTATAGATAAAATCTATAATTAACTGAAATAATATAGATAAAATCAATAAAAAATGTTTAAGTAAATTTATCGTAGGGAATATATAAACTAAGGTTGATTTACAAGCAAAATTTAAGGAGGAATTTAAATGAACAGATTAGTTGGAAGACCAGCACCAGATTTCTCTTTACCAACAGCATTAGGTAACGGAGAAGATTTTGGTCAATCAAAATTAAATGATTATAAGGGAAAATGGTTAGTATTATTCTTCTATCCATTAGACTTTACTTTTATTTGACCTACAGAAATAACAGCCTTTAGTGAAAGGTATGAAGAATTTCAAAAACTAGGAGCAGAGATACTAGGAGTGAGTACAGATAGTGAACACTCACATAAAGCATGGATTAATGGAAGTTTAGGAAAGCTGAATTTTCCATTAGCATCAGATAAAACTAGAAAAGCTTCAGAAGATTATGGAGTACTTATTGAAGAGGAAGGAATTGCTATAAGAGGATTATTTATTATAGATCCGGAAGGAGTAATAAGATATTCAGTAACACATGATCTAAATGTTGGTAGAAATGTAGAAGAGTCAATACGTGTACTAAAAGCATTACAAACTGGTGGATTATGTCCAATTAACTGGAATGAAGGAGACGACCTTTTATAAGGTATAATATATAGAAAGAGACTAAATTATATAATTTAGTCTCTTTTTTATTTTTAATAATTGAATTAAATAAAATATTTATATTAGAATAATATATAAAAAATATATACATACTAAATAACATGTGCATTTACTATGGTTTAAGTACATATAATAGAAAATATCTATATGAACAAACAAATTTATAGATATAATTAATGAAAGAAAAGTAATAATTGAGATTAAAAATCATTATTAGGGGAACATATATAAAGTAAGCATAATGAATGAATATTAAAGGAGGATTTTATATTATGGAAAGATTAGTTGGAAGACCAGCACCAGATTTTAATTTAACAACAGCATTAGGTAGCGGAGAAGACTTTGGTAAGGCAACACTAAGTGACTACAGAGGAAAATGGCTTGTATTATTCTTTTATCCATTAGACTTTACATTTGTATGTCCTACAGAAATTACAGCTTTTAGTGACAGATATTCAGATTTCCAAAAAGCAGGAGCAGAAGTATTAGGAGTAAGTATAGACAGTGAACACTCACATAAAGCATGGATTAATGGAGATTTAGGAAAATTAAGCTTTCCATTAGGTTCAGACATAACTAAAAATGTAGCAAGACAGTACGGAGTACTTATAGAAGAAGAAGGAATCGCATTAAGAGGATTATTCATTATAGATCCAGAAGGTCAAGTAAGATATTCAGTGGTACATGACTTAAATGTTGGTAGAAATGTAGATGAAACACTACGTGTATTAAAAGCATTACAAACTGGTGGATTATGTCCAATTAACTGGAATGAAGGAGAAGATCTTTTATAGTAAAATATTAAAAGTGTCTTCAAAGGAGTCGGGTGATTAAGATGCTCGACTCTTTTATTTTTATAGTATTAAAAAAACTTTTAAAGCTATAAGAATATAATAAGATAAATAATCTAAGAATATATTTAAATGTATATTGTAGTGTCTAAAGTTAATAAATAAAGGTGAATAAAGTGAATATAAATGATATAGTTAAGAAATTTGAAAATAGGAAAAGAGAGAGCATTGAGAATAAAAAAAGTTATTCTGTATTATTACCATTGATAGATATAGAAGGAGATTGGCATGTATTATTTGAAGTAAGATCGAAAAGCTTAAAGACTCAGCCTAATGAAATATCTTTACCAGGAGGAAAAGTAGAAAAACATGAAACTTTTAAAGAGGCAGCAATTAGAGAAACTCATGAGGAACTTAATATTGATATAGATAAAATAAAAGTAATTGGAAAACTTGACTATATAGTATTCCCTTATGATATGACTATTTATGGATATGTAGGAATACTAGAAAATATTGAATTTAATAAAATAAACTATAATAGATTAGAAACAGATCATATATTTACAGTACCACTAAGTTTTTTTATAGAAAATCCACCACTTAAGTATAATGTAGAATATAAAATGAAGTTACAAGATGATTTTCCATATTACTTAATACAAGATGGGAAAAGATATAAATGGAGAAAACGTAAAGAATCAATTTATTTTTATGAGTATAACGATTATGTAATATGGGGAATAACTGCTACATTTATTAAGAATTTTATAGATGTTATATCAATCTAATTTATTTAAATAAGCATATTTTAAATGTAATTATGATACATAAGTTATTTATGAGTGCCCCTATGTTTAAGCTATAAATTAATTAATATGAGCTTAAGAGTTAATAAAAATAAAGAAGTTATTTTTAAAAATAACTTCTTTATTTTTAATTTATTAAATTGTATCTATAAGAATTGATTTTGATTTTTCATTCTATCAAGATTTTTAAGGTCTAGTATTAAAAAAGTACCTGTTAAAAGTGAAGCTAGGAAGTCAGCAGTTGGACCTGCAGCCCATATACCATTTAGACCAAAGATATTTGGTAGTATTAAGATAGCTGGTATAAGTACTATAACTTGTCTTGACATACTCAAGAAAAGGGCTTGTTTTGGTTTTCCAGTTGCTTGGAAATAGTTTGAAGCAACTATTTGGAATCCTATTACAGGGTACATTAGAAAGAATAATCGCATTCCATTAGAAGCTAATTTTGTTAATTCTTTATTTCCTTTACTAAATAAACTTACTAGTTGTTCAGGGAATAACATGCTTACTGCAAATCCAATTAAAACTATTATTGTAGCACCAGTAATTGATAGTTTTAAGGTTTTCTTAACTCTATCATATTTTCTAGCACCATAGTTATATCCAACTATAGGCTGAGATCCTTGGTTAATACCAAATATAGGCATTAAAATCATAGTAGAAATACTGTTTATGATCCCATATGCTGAAATTGCTAAATCTCCGCCATGTCTTATTAATGCTCTATTAAATAATAATATAATCAAACTATTTGCTAATTGTATAGCAAATTGTGCTGAACCCAAAGCTAATATGTTGCTAACAAGTTTTGATTTTAGTTTCAAATAAGGTTTTCTAACTTTAAGTAAGCTATTTCCAGAGAAGAAATAGTATAATACCCAAATTGCAGAAGCTAATTGTGCTAATATAGTTGCTAATGCAGCTCCTTTTATACCTAGTCCGACTACAGAAATAAGTATAGGGTCTAGTATGGTATTAATAATAGCACCTACTAACATAGTACCCATTGCTACTTTAGGATTTCCTTCAGATCTTATAAAGTTATTCATACCAAATCCAATAGTTTGAAATACAGCACCTATTAGTATTATACTTAAATATTGTTCTGCATAAGGTAAAACATTTTTACTAGCTCCAAATAGTACTAAAATATCATCTAAGAAAAATAAACCTACTGCAGTTAATACTAATGGAAATATAATCATTAATGTAAAAGCATTACCTAATATTGATTCAGCTTCATCTTGTTTACCTTCTCCTAATTTAATGGATATAAGAGAAGTAGCACCAAATCCTATAAGCATTGCAAAAGCCATTATTATAAGCATTATTGGATAAGCAATTACAACACCAGCTAAACCCATATCACCTATAAATCTTCCAATAAATATTCTGTCTACTATGTTATAGACTGCGTTTACTACCATACCTACTATTGCTGGTATAGAGAAGTTTATCAATAGCTTACCAATACTTTCTTCACCTAATTGTTTAGATCTATCCATATTTAACCTCCTTCTTTTTATACTTTCTTTACTATTTTTATTATTTCTAATAAATTATGATTAAGATTTTCTAGTTGGTTGTCCGAAAAGGAATCAAAAAGAGTATTTATATTTTCCTTAAAATCTTTAAATTTTAACTCTACAAGTTCTTCACCTTTAGAAGTTAATTTGATAAGAGTTTTTCTCCTATCGTTAGGATGAAACTCTCTTTTGACTAGATTCATCTTCACTAAAGAATCTATAAGAGTAGTTAAACTGCCTTTTCTTAAATCTAAATATTTTCCGAGTAATGTAGGAGTTATTTCTTTCCACCTTCCGATTATTATTAATGCTTTACTTTGATTCTTATTGCATTTTAAGTTTTGTTGTATACCTGAATGAAATAATGGATTTATTTTATATTGCAAAATTGGCAAAAGCTCTAAGAAAAGATCAGAAGTCTGTTCGAGCTTTTCTTCTTTCATTATTAATCACCACCGGACTCATTAGATAAATAGTTAGAATTCTGACTATTAGAATTCTAACTATTTATCTATAAAAAGTCAATACTAGAATTAATTAAAATATTATATTAGAACAAGAAAAGAAGCACTAAAAATCAATTAGTACTTCTCTTTTTTTATTTATTGAATAATTTATCAATCTTGAAAAATACAAATATAACTTATAGTTAATGTAAAGATAATAAAAATTTATATTTAAAATCTTTTATTAATACTATTATTTATGTTTGTATTATTTTTAATTTAATTTGAAAAAAATATTCAATATATATATTTATACCCTTATAATATAAGATTAAACTATTTTAACTTGATGATATACTTTTTTACCTTTTCTAATCATTAGTTTATTATCGTTAAAGTTTTCAATAGTAATTATCATTGAAGGATCATTAATCATTTCGTTTTCAATGTATACTCCACCTTGCTGTACAAGTCTTCTAGCTTCTCCATTTGATTTGGTAAGTCCTAACTCAGTTAAAAGAGCTAATAATCCAATTCCTTCTTGGAATTTAGACTGATCAAATTCAGTTGAAGGTATAGAACCATCTTCAGCATTACCTCCAAATAATGATTTAGCAGCGTTTTGAGCTTTAATAGCTTCTTCCTCACCATGGATTAGCTTAGTAACTTCATAAGCTAGAACTTCTTTAGCTTTGTTTATTTCAGAGCCTTCAAGTGCTCCTAACTTTTTGATTTCATCCATTGGAATGAATGTTAATAGTCTTAAGCATTTCTCAACATCTGAGTCATCTACATTTCTCCAGTATTGATAGAATTCGTAAGGTGAAGTTTTTTCAGGGTCTAGCCATAATGCCCCTTTTGCAGTTTTACCCATTTTATTACCTTCACTATTTGTAAGAAGCGTACAAGTCATGGCGTATGCTTGTTTGCTAGATTTTCTTCTTACTAACTCCATTCCTGCAATCATGTTTGACCATTGATCGTCCCCACCTAATTGCATTGTACAGCCGTATTTTTCATTTAATACATAGAAGTCATAACCTTGCATTAACATATAGTTAAATTCTAAAAAAGACAATCCTTTTTCTAATCTCTGTTTAAAACATTCTGCCGTTAGCATTCTATTTACTGAAAAGTGAGATCCAACTTCTCTTAAGAAGTCAATATAGTTTAGATCTAATAACCAGTCTGCATTATTTGCTAATATTGCCTTGCCATCACTAAAATCAATTAATTTTTCTAATTGTTTTTTTATACAGTTTGCATTATGTTCTATTTTCTCTTTTGTAAGCATTTGTCTTATATCTGTTCTACCTGATGGATCTCCAACCATTGCTGTACCTCCACCAACTAAAGCTATTGGTCTATGACCTGCTTTTTGCATATGAGCCATAAACATCATAGCTATAAAATGACCTATGTGTAAGCTGTCTGCAGTAGGATCAAAACCTATATAAAATGTTACTTTTTCTTTTTCTAATAATTCTCTTATTTCTTCTTCATGGGTAGTTTGCTTTATATAGCCTCTTTCTTTAAGAATGTCAAATACATTACTCATTTGTCTATTCCTCCTATTGTTTTTATAAAAAATAAAGGGCCTTTTCATCCTTATAGTAAAGGACGAGAAGACCCGTGGTACCACCTTAATTTACATCTTTGAGATGCCTTTAAGTCATTATAACGTATGACGAACGTAGTATTTTCATACAAAAGCTCCAGAAGCGTAATTCGTAGCTTTATGTTCTATAGACTTTTCACCAACCAGTCTACTCTCTACATTGTAACCATAAAGTTACTACTAAATCCTTCATAGCATATTTAAATATAATATTTCACTTAATGCTTATTTATATACTTACTATAATAAGATTAATTTGTCAAGGTAAAATGAAATTTTTATAGGTAAAAAAATAAAAGAACCTAGTTTATTTTTACTAGGTTCGATATATTAACTATTCTACAGATAGATCTTTAGAATTTTCCCATAAACCATGGATGTTACAATAACTTAAAGCATAAATTTTACCTGATTTGTTAGCTATAAACTTTGATACTATAACTGGTTCAGTGAAAACATCACTTTCACCATGTGCATTAAAGCTATAACTTCCAATTTCAATAGGAAACTTGAAGTCATCTGGCTTAAAGAATACTTTAACCCATGCTATATGATGTTCATGTGTATTTGGATGTTTAATTTCTTCTCCAATTGATACTTTTACTTCAATTTCTTCTCCAGCCGATGCCTTTTCAGGTGCTAAGATAGCTGGTACGTGTTTTTCACCTTTCCAATCTCCACTTTGTAAAAATTGCCCTATACTCATATTAAAAAACCTCCTTGTGTACTTTCATATTCATTTTAATGTTATTTAACTTGTTACATTATTTATACACTTATTTCTATTTTTAAAACATAAATTATTATATTTAATACTTAAATTAAGTCTGATTAAGAGTATGCCTATATTAAGTATAGATAATTTGAAGTTATTTTATTCTCAAAAATTAATAAAGTTATCTAATGATTTAATAATATATAATTATTGAAGAATAAATTGAAAAATTATTATATTTAATTAAAAAAAGATGGTATCAGAGAGATAATACTCTGATACCATCTTTTAAAAATATTTGAATATTTTTTATTAAGCTCCCATGAACATTTTTAAGTCGTCTTCTACGTTAGTTATACCACCTATACCAAAGTTTTCAACTAATACATTAGCTACATTTGGTGATAAGAAAGCAGGTAGAGTTGGTCCTAAATGGATGTTTTTAACTCCAAGATGTAATAGAGCAAGTAATACTATTACAGCCTTTTGTTCATACCATGCAATGTTATATGATATTGGAAGATCATTTATATCATTTAGTTCAAATACTTCTTTTAATTTCAATGCAATAACTGCTAATGAATAAGAATCATTACATTGACCAGCATCTAGAACTCTTGGTATACCTCCAATATCTCCTAAGTCAAGTTTGTTGTATTTATATTTAGCACATCCAGCTGTTAAAATAACAGTGTCTTTTGGAAGTGTTTGAGCAAATTCAGTATAATATTCTCTTGATTTCATTCTACCGTCGCAACCAGCCATTACAAAGAATCTTTTAATTGCACCTGATTTAACAGCTTCAACTACTGTATCAGCTAGACTTAAGACAGTGTTGTGAGCAAATCCACCAACTATTTCTCCAGTTTCTATTTCAGTTGGGGCTGGACATTTTTTAGCATGTTCAATGATTTCAGAGAAATCTTTTTTACCATTTTCATCGGCTTCTATGTGTTTAAGTCCATCGAATCCTACAGGTCCTGTTGTGTAAACCCTATTTTTATAAGAATCTTTTGGAGGAACTAAACAGTTTGTTGTCATTAATATTGGTCCATTGAAACTTTCAAATTCCTTATCTTGTTTCCACCAAGCATTTCCATAGTTACCTACAAAATGATCATATTTTTTGAATGCTGGATAGTAGTGAGCTGGAAGCATTTCACTGTGAGTATATACATCTACTCCAGTTCCCTCAGTTTGTTTTAATAACTCTTCCATGTCTTTTAAATCATGTCCACTTACTAATATAGCTGGATTTCCTTTTACACCTATATTAACTTTAGTGATTTCTGGATGTCCATAAGTGTCAGTATTTGCTTTATCAAGTAAAGCCATAACATCTACTCCATATTTACCAGCTTCCATATTTAATGCTACTAGATCATCTGCTGATAAAGAATCATCTAAAGTTGAAACTAGACCTTTTTGCATGAAAGCATGGATACTGTCATTTTTATATCCTAAGTTGTGAGCATGCTCTGCATAAGCAGCCATACCTTTTAATCCATATGTTAATAGTTCTCTTAAAGATCTTACATCTTCATTTTCTGTTGATAATACTCCAATATTAATAGCTTTAGCATCAAAAGCTTCAGCTGAGTCTGCATACCATGTAGCAGCATCGTGAGTAATATCTTCTACATTTCCTCCAGCTTTTCTTACTGATTCTTTAATTTCATCACGTAAAGATAAAGCATCTTTTATTCTTTGTATAAAGTGATTACGATCAAAGTTAGCATTTGTAATAGTAGCAAATAGTCCTTCCATTATTGCAGTATCTGCTTTGGATGTATCAAGATTTAAATCTCTAGCTTTTATGTTATAAAAAGAAATTCCTTTTAGAACATATATTAATAAATCTTGTAGGTTAGCTACATCAGATGTTTTACCACATACACCTCTTACTGTACAGCCAGTTCCTTTAGCAGCTTCTTGACATTGAAAACAAAACATACTCATATTTGTAATCCTCCCTTTATCTAAATCTTCATTCTTAATATTAAATAATTTACTTTTAATTAAAGAAATCATACCCATGATTAAGTAGCCTCCTAATAACCTGCAGCCATAAAAAATATGGCTACTAGTATATATACTTATTTCTATTAATCATTATTTTAAATGTCTTATTGATTATGATTATATGATATAAAAGATAAATATATTGTACTGTGATTGCCATCAAAGATAAGTGTGATATATATCACACTTATCTTTGATGGATGTAGTTAAGTCCAGTAATATCAATTCATATAAGATAAAGTTTCTTAGTTACTTATATTATAAAATTTAGTATATAGGTTTTATAAAGTCATATAAAAATTGTTAATTGTTAATGGATATGAAATATTAAGAATTATGAGAGTTAATGGAAATCTGTTAAATACTTTTAAAAAATTATTTTATTTTTAAAAATTTACATATTAGAAATAAATTATTAATAATTAGTTGATACGATAATATCAAAACTATATGGATGATGTTATGAAAGTTAGAATACTATATTCTATTGTAGTTGTAATAGAAAAAGGAATATGTTGTAATATTATTAAATATGTTAACATGTTTTCTTATATTATGTAAACTAGGAAAACTAAGCTATAAAGGTTAAGTAGAAGGGGGCTTTAAAATGGGAAAATCTATACTACTTATTGGATTCTATAATGAGAAAGCATTAGGGGTAAAATATATTGCGAGAGAACTTGAAAAAGAGGGATATGAGCCCCATATTCTTTATTTTAAAAGATTTAACAGCAATACTCCAGAAATAGCTACAGAGCATGAATTAGGACTGTTGGAAGGGCTTATAAAAGATATTAATCCTTCATATATAGGATTGAGTATAATGTCATCTCTTTATTTAGAATCGGTATATATGGTAAATAATAGAATCAAAGAAAAATTTAATATTCCTATTATCTGGGGAGGAGTATATCCTACACTATTTCCAAAAGAGTCGCTAGATTATTGTGACTATGTTATAAGAGGAGAAGGAGAAAAATCAATAGTAAACTTCATAAAATCTATAGAAAGTAAAGAAGATATTTCACAAATAGAAAATGTAGCTTTTTTAGATAAAGATAATAAGCTTATAGTAAATGATCTAAGACCACTTGTTCAAGATTTAGACATGCTAGGATATCCAGAAATAGGTGGTATAAATAATTATCTTATAGATAAAGATACTCTAACAACGGGAGATCCACAGCTTAAATCATTAACATATGAACTAAGTGCATCAAGAGGATGTCCGTTTACATGTTCATATTGTAGTTCTATCAATTTGAAGAGACTATATATTAAAAAGGGAAGATATGTAAGATTTAGAAGTGTAGAAAACGTTATGCAGGAATTAAATGAAGCGAAACAGCAACTGAAAAATTTGAAAGTAGTTCATTTTTGGGATGAGATATTTTCAGATGAACCTGGATGGATTGAAGAGTTTAATTTAAGATATAAAAAAGAAATTGGATTGCCTTTTAAAATATGGGGACATCCTTTAAAAATAAACGAAAACATAATAAGTAATTTGGTAGATGCAGGACTATATCAAATTGTCGTGGGAATCCAAAGTGGTTCTCCAAGAATTAGAAAAGAGATATTTCATAGACCAGAAACACAAGAAGAAATAATAAAATCTAGTAAAATATTATCTAAGTGTAAAGTTCCAAGAATAATTTATGATTTAATGCTTCAGCATCCTTTTGAAACTACTGAAGATCTAAAATATACATTTGATTTATGTATGTCTATGGAACCACCTTTTGAATTACAGATTCACGGATTGAACTTTTTACCAGGAACAGATATAGTTCCTATGGCTATAGAAGAAGGACATCTAACAAGAGAAGAGTTAGAACAAATTATGTATAGTTCTATTAAAGATCAATACGATAAGTACTGGGGACCATCTGCTAATAAAATAGATGAGGATAATATATGGATTGCTTTAATATATCTTTCACAGTTCCCTAGCCTAAGAAATATAATTAGAAAACTTTCAAAAGAAGTAGAAAGTGGTAACAAAATAAATACGGTTATTAGACTTCAGAAACTAATGAAACAAGCAAATAGGGTAATGAATTTAGCTAAAAAAGCTAAACTAGCTGTAGCTGCAACTAATTAAATTAAAAATATATAAAAAATAGAACTATTTGTGTTGCATTATTTTCCAACACATGATAAACTTATATTACTATAAAAATATACATAAAAGGAGGTCGTGTAAATGTTAGCTTTATTATTAATCTTAATTACAATTTCAATGTTTGGCATATCTAAACAGAGTAAAAGTAAATATATAAATAAATATTTATACACGACCTGTATCGGTATATAGACTACTCTATAGTTGAAAATTTTATAGATGTTGTTAATATAACCATAGGTTGATGTATGTCTTCCTATGGTTTTTTGTAATATTTTTAAGGTAATTTATATTACAATGTATATCTATTCTTATGCGTATAGAAGCCATGGGTATTTTACTCGTGGCTTTTATTTTTTATTTAAAAACAAAAGGAGGAATTATTATGACAAGAAAAAGATTAAAAGAAATATTATATGGAGAAGAAACAGGATAGCTGAGATATGCAGATGTTTAAAACGATATTAGACGAAGAAGGGAAGCGAGAAGATTGAATGGATTTAGACTTTTACTTAAGTTCACTAAAGGAGATAAACTAAAATACATAGGATCAATAATATGCGTTGCTTTAGCAACTATATTTAGCATAATTGGACCTTTAGTTATAAGGGTTACTATAGATTCTATAATTGGAAATGCACCAATAAATGCACCAAATTATGTAGTGAATTTTATAAACAAATTAGGAGGTAAAAGTGTACTTGTACAAAATATTTGGATTTGTGGTTTAGTTTTAGTATTGCTTACCATAGGAAGAGGAATATTTTTATATTTTAAAGGTAAGTGGTCAGCAGAAGCTTCAGAATCCATAGTGAAAAAAATGAGGGAAAAGGTCTATGATCATTTGCAACATTTATCATACGACTATCATGTTAAAGTTGAAACAGGTGATCTTGTACAAAGGTGTACTTCAGATATAGAAACCATACGTAAGTTTTTAGCAATACAACTTGTTGAAATAGGGCAAGCGATACTTATATTGGCATTTGTATTAGTAATAATGTTTTCTTTAGATACAAGGTTAACTATTATTTCCATGTCTATTGTTCCATTAATATTTATATTTGGAGCAGTATTCTTTGTAAAAGTAGGAAGCTCTTTTGAATTAGCAGATAAAGCAGAAGGTAGATTAACAACAGTAATACAAGAGAATCTTACAGGAATGAGAGTTGTAAGAGCTTTTGGTCGTCAAGATTATGAAATAAAGAAATTTGATGAAAAGAATAGGGACTATAAAAACCTAACTTATAATTTAGTAAAACAGTTAGGATGGTATTGGTCAATATCAGATTTTTTATGTTTATTACAAATGGCAGGAATACTTATACTTGGAGTATACTGGGTATCAAGTGGAACACTAACACTTGGAACTTTAGTAGCATTTATTTCTTATGAGAGTATGCTTTTATGGCCAGTTCGTCAAATGGGAAGAATTATTGCTGATATGAGTAAATCAAGAGTATCGTTGGAACGTATAAAAGAAATTTTAGATGAACCTATTGAAATTGAAAATAGACAGCTATTAAAACCTGAAATAAATGGTGATATAGAGATTAATAATGTTACCTTTGAATATGAAAAAAATAGAACAGTATTAAAAGATATTTCTTTTAAAGTGAAAAAAGGTCAGACTATAGCTATCTTAGGTCCAACTGGTTCTGGTAAAACCACTTTAATAAACTTATTAGGAAGGTTATATGACTACGATAAAGGATCAATTAAAATAAACGGAGTAGAATTAAAATCTATAGATAAAAAATGGTTACGTAAACATATTGGAATAGTTCTACAAGAGCCATTTTTATATGCAAAATCTATAAAAGATAATATTGGAATTTCTAAAAAATATGCTAAGGAAAGTGATATATTCGATTCGGCTAAAGATGCATGTATACATGATGTAATATTAGATTTTGAAGAAGGATATGATACTTTAGTTGGAGAACGTGGAGTTACTCTTTCAGGAGGTCAAAAGCAGAGAGTATCTATTGCTAGAGCTCTTATAAATAACTATCCTATCTTAGTATTTGATGATTCTTTAAGTGCTGTAGATACAGAAACTGACTCTATAATTCGTAAGACACTAAAAGAAAGAAATAAAAATACTACTACTTTCATAATATCACATAGAGTAACTACACTTGCAGAAGCTGACTTAATAATAGTACTAGAAAAGGGTGAAATATCTCAGATTGGAACACATGATGAGTTAATGAATGTATCAGGATTATATAAAAAAATATGGAACATTCAGAATTCATTAGAAGATGAATTATTAGATGTAGGAGTGTAAAAAGTAAAGCTTATTTAAGTACAAGAAGCAGTATAAGGAGGATTGAGATGTCTGGTTTTAAGGAACAAGAATATAATAATAAATTTAATTTGAAACTATGGAAAAAAATATTACATTATGCAAAGCCTTTTAAAAAGTTAATCGTTATTCTTGGTATTGTTATGATATCAGTGGCTGGAATAGATGCATTAATTCCGCTTATGACTAAATATGCGATTGATAACTTTATAACTCAAGGAAATTTAAAAGGGCTAATACCATTTAGTATATTTTACTTAGTAGTAATAATAATACAAGTAATTAATGTATGGTTATTAATAAATGTAGCTGGGAAAATTGAAATAGGAATTAGTTATAATATAAGAGATAAAGGATTTAAACACTTACAGGAGCTTTCTTTTTCATATTTTGATACAACACCTGTAGGATGGATAATGGCTCGTATGACATCAGATATACAAAGACTAAGTGATACTATAGCATGGGGATTAGTAGATATGGTATGGGGACTTACTATGATGATGGCTATAGTAGGAATATTATTTTATTTAAATTGGCAGTTAGCTTTGATAACACTATCGGTTATACCAGCTTTAATTATTGTTAGTATGTATTTTCAAAAGAGAATACTAAAGTCACATCGTCAAGTAAGAAAGATAAATTCAAGAATTACTGGAGCTTTCAATGAAGGTATAATGGGAGCTAAGACTACGAAAACACTAGTAAGAGAAGAAGAAAATCTAAATGAATTTAAGGATATTACTGGTCAGATGAAATACCATTCTGTAAGAGCAGCTATATTTTCATCTTTATATCAACCTGTAGTTCTTGTTATAGGAAGTATAGGTACAGGACTTGCACTTTGGTTTGGCGGTAAAAGTGTTTTATTAGAAACAATTAGTTATGGAACACTTGTAGCTTTTATATCTTATACAGTTCAGTTCTTTGAGCCAATAAGAGAACTTGCCCGTATATTTTCAGAAGTTCAGTCTGCTCAAGCTTCAGCAGAAAGAGTATTATCCATGATAGATACTGAGCTTGAAATAGAAGATACTAAGGAAGTTGTAGAAGAATATGGAGATGTGTTTAATCCTAAAAAAGAAAACTGGGTTGATATTGAAGGTAATATTACTTTTAAGAATGTTTCTTTCTCATATAAAACTGGAGAAAAGATTTTAGAAGATTTTAATCTTGAGGTAAATAAAGGAGAAACTATAGCCTTAGTTGGAGAAACTGGGTCAGGAAAAAGTACCATAATAAACTTAGCTTGTCGTTTTTATGAGCCAACTAAAGGTGAGATATTAATAGATGGAGTAGATTATAGGAAGAGGTCTTTATTATGGCTTCAATCTAATTTGGGCTATGTATTACAGTCCCCACAACTTTTTAGTGGAACTATAAAAGAAAACATATTATATGGAAACTTAGATGCAAGTGACCTTGATATTATAAGAGCGGCTAAGCTGGTCAATGCTCATGATTTTATTAAAAACATGGAAAAAGGATATGACACAGAAGTCGGTGAGGGTGGAAGTAAATTATCTACAGGAGAGAAGCAACTTATATCATTTGCTAGAGCAGTACTGGCAAATCCTAAGATTTTTGTATTAGATGAAGCTACATCTTCTATAGATACTGAAGCAGAAAAGATAATTCAAGATGCTATTGGAAAAGTCTTAAAGGGAAGAACTAGCTTTATAATTGCTCATAGACTATCTACTATTAAATCTGCTGATAAAATATTGGTTATAAAGAATGGAAAGATAGTAGAACAAGGAAATCATAAAGATCTTCTAAAACTTAGAGGATATTATTATAGACTTTACACAAATCAATTCAAGGAAAGTCAAGAAGCGATGTGTTTAGGTTCATAAAAGATAAAAAGCTGAAGAAAGTTTTCTTCAGCTTTTTATATTATTCCCAATAAAGTAGCATTTTGTGCCATTATTATATTTTCTAAAGGGGTTTTAGTACCTGTTTCTATTATTGTAGCATCATAAGGTACACAATTTATAACTTTAGAAATAACTAAGGATATTGCTACTACCAAACTCATATCCTTATGCCATCTAAATGTTTTCTCCTTTAAAAGTATTTCTAAAGCTGAATTTATGAATTGAATATCTTCAGTTAAGTCAGTATCTATTATTGACATGAGACCAAGCTGAGAATAATGTATTCTTTTAATTTTAATATTGTTATCCACTATATACTTATATAATTCACAACATTTGTTTATTATAAAATCTTTATTTTCTATTTTTGCAGACATAAGTATATAACTTAAAAGATGTAAGCTACTTCCCTTTTTAAACTGTTTTTGAGATAAAAGAGAATAATAATAGTCAATGTCACTAGCTAAATCTTCAATAGAATCTTCATAGTGAGAAAATAGTATAGATATTAAGTAGTCACTATAGGCTGAGTTAAGCATACTATAATTACTTTTTATCTTTTTATATATGCTGATTGCTCTGTCTACTTTTTCATCTAAGTTATCGTTAATATTATTAAAACTAATAAGAGCTAAAGCTGACATAGTCAAATGAGAAGAATTTTTAAATCCTTCATCTATTAATTTATTCTGACATTCAATTAATTCGTTAACTTTTTCTTTAGGATCACTATATCTACTTATTAACATAGATGCAATGTAAAATCTTTGATGAGATTCAAGTGGAGAAAAGTTACTAGATTTTTTATTTATATCCTTACTTATATTAATTAGTTCTTCTAAGTCAAACTCCTTATTGTTAAAAATATAAACTAAAGGGATTACCATAAGTATCTCTTTTTGAGTATGCCACTTTAACCTATTAACTAGTTTATAGTAAATATCAAGATACCTATCAACACTATCCCCTATGGAACCAATCATAAAAATCCTCCTTGAAGTAATTTATAAGATTTTTTACGCAATGACCAACAGAGCTATAAGTTTTTATTCAATTTAAGATTAACTTAAGATATATTATATCATAAGTTAAAAATAAAAAAGATAGAGAAATTCTCTATCTTTTTTATTTAAGTAAGTATTTTTCTATAATGTTCCAAAAGCTTCTATGAAAGTTCCTACAAATGCTACTGAAATTATTATACCTAGTATTACTAGCACGAAACCTACTATTATAAGTATTCCTTGAAGCTTAAAGTACCCTTTCATGTTTTCAAATATCATATTAATTTCAGCTTCATTTCCATTTAAGTAATTTCTTATAGAATTTTTAGCATTATTAAGTTTTACACCTAAAATAATAGTAATGATTCCAGGGATTAAAGATAATCCAAAAGTAAATATTGATCCTAAGCAAGTAAGTATTCCTGATATTATAGTAACTATAGATATAAAGCTAGACCAGCTAGAAAGAGAAGATAAAGCTTCTTTATTAATCTGAGTATTATTTACTCCAGATATATTATTACTACTATCAGTTCCATTAACATTATTCATTTTTTCACCTCCTTAAATAGCACAAGAAAAATTATATAACATAACATACCCAATTATCAATGAAAAATATCTATAAATAACTTCATTGATACATATTGGTAAAATTACTACAAGTGTTTTAGCATTTTTAAAATTTGCTTCCAAAACATAATATGCTTAATACTAAAAAAAGTTACATATTTAAATAATATTAAATTATTATATCAAAATTGTTAAATTTCATGAAAAGCAAAAGAAAGCAAGAAAAAAAATTATCACTATGTTATAATTATAGTACGATAAAACATGTAACTAAATTAAACAGAAACTGACGATATAGGATGAACAATCCTCACGCTGTAAGTTTTAGTACAAATTCAAAGATATTTTTAAGAGGGGGAGACTATGATACGTCAGAAAGAAAAATTAACCTCACGACAAAAGATAAAAGGCCATAGGACTTTGACTTATGACATACTAGATGGAATGGTAGACTGGGTTAGAGTTATAAATAATAATGGTATAATAATTTATGCTAATAAATCAATGGAAGAAGCATTAGGAAAAAACATAGTAGGAGCTAAATGCTATTCTGTGTTTGGAAAGTCATGTCCTTGTGTAAGATGTATAACAGATACAACGGTAAGTACTGGAGAGATTGCAGAGAAAGAGGAAGAAATAGGTGATAAAATTTATTCTATAAAGAGTTCTCCTGTTAGAGATATTGACGACAATATATATGCTGTAGTTGAGGTATTTAGGGATGTAACAAGGGAAAGAAAGCTAGAAAAAGAGATAATAAAGAAAAATGAAAAAATGAGTAAAGACTTAGCCTTTGCTAGAAAGATACAGAAAACAATTCTACCTAAAAAAGGTAGTTATGGTTCTATAGATGTAGACTATTTGTATAGTCCATCAGAGATGTTAAGTGGAGATATGTTTGACATTTGTAGAATAGATCAAGATCACATTGGTATATATATAAGTGATGTTGTTGGTCATGGAGTTACGGCATCAATAATGACGATGTTTGTTAAACAGTCTATGGCTGGAATAACAAGTGAATATTTATCACCATCAAAGGCAATATCTCAACTTCATAAGAATTTTTTAGATTTAAATTTGGATGATGAAAATTACTTTACTATATTTTATGGAGTAATAAATACTAAAAATAACACATTTACATATGTAAATGGTGGACATAACAGTATACCGTTACTTATAAAAGATGATAAAGTAAGCTTTTTAGAAGCTACTGGATATCCTATAACATCATTATTTAATGAGGTTAAATATGAAGAACAAGCTATAAAGTTGGACAAAGATGATAAGATACTACTTTATACAGATGGAATAATAGAAGCTAAGAATGAAGATAAAGAGTTATTTGGGATAGATAGACTTGTACAAACTGTTAAAAATTCTGATAAAGATCTAATAAATTCTATTAAAGAAAAAATAGATGAATTTAAATATGATGAATTAGAAGATGACTTTACAATACTCCAGTTAAAAGTAATATAATAAAAGGGTGTTAGCTTAACGTTAAGCTAATACCCTTTTTGCAAATAAAATATTGGAAGGATAACACAAGAATGAAAAAAGTATATATTTTTTTAGTAGTAATTTTAATAATAGCATTATTGTACTTGTATTATCAGATTAGTTACTTTAAGATAAGTAAAGTTTCAATAAATACAAATAAAGTTTCTAAAGGGAATGACATTAACATATTACAAATATCTGATTATCATAATAGTAGATTTATTAATATAGAAAAATTGTTATATGATATAAGACAATTGTCACCTGACTTAATAGTTCTAACTGGAGATATTATAGATGGAAAAACTAACGATTTTAGTAATACATTACTGTTTTTAAAAAAGATAAAGGATATTAATGATAATGTTTATTTTGTAAGAGGAAACCATGAAGAAAGAAATAGAAGAGGGGTAAAATTTATAGATCAAATAAAAGATATAGGAATAAAAGTATTGGATTATGATAAACAGATTATAAATATAAAAGGAAATAAAATAAACTTATGTGGAATTGGATTCAAGCGTAAGGACAATAAAGTAGAAGAAATTTTTAAAAATATAGATAAAGATAATTTCACTATATTACTATCTCACTCACCTAGTAGGGTAGTGGAAAATAAAAATATAAAGTGTGATCTTGCAATATCCGGACATACCCATGGAGGACAAGTGAGAATACCAATAATAGGTGCTATTCTTTCTCCTGATCAAGGATTTTTTCCTAAATATGATAAAGGATTATATAATATTAGAGGTGGAAAATTATATATTGATAGTGGACTTGGAAATAGCGTAAAACCACTAAGAACTTTTAATAGAGTTCAAGTAAGCTATATAAGTATTCGTGGAAATAAAATATAAAAGTCATAAACCCTTAATACAGTTAATAAAATATTAGGACACAAATTTGCGACTGTTAAAGGGGGATAAAATTGAGGAAAATAGACTTGTCTTACTCAGATGATTTATTAAAAGACCACGAGATTATAGCATTGAAGGAACAAGTAATATTAGCTCATAACCAAATACATAACAAAACTGGGTTAGGTAATGAGCTCCTAGGTTGGTTAGACTATCCTAATACATACAATAAAGAAGAATTTAATAAGGTAAAGAAGATTGCAAAAAAAATAAAAAATGATTCAGATATATTAGTAGTCATAGGTATAGGAGGATCATACTTAGGAGCTCGTGCAGTTATAGAGGCTATTAATCATACTTTTTATAATTTGTTACCTAAAAGTAAGAGAAAATATCCACAAATATTGTTTGCTGGTAATAACTTAAGTAGTAACTATATGAATGATTTAATAGAGATCATGGAGGATAAAGATATAAGTATAAACGTTATATCTAAATCTGGAACTACTATGGAAACTACAATTGCATTTAGAATATTAAAAAAATTTATGGAAAGAAAATATGGGAAAGAAGCATATAAAAGAATATATGTGACTACAGATAAAGAAAAGGGATTAATGAAAACTTTAGCAGATAAAAAAGGTTATGAAACATTTGTTATACCAGATGATATTGGAGGAAGATTTTCGGTACTTACATCTGTAGGATTGCTTTCTATGGCGGTATCTGGAGTAAATATAGATGAACTTATTAATGGGGCTAAGGATGCTTTAGAAGAATATAGTAATCAAAATGTATTTGAAAATAATTCTTACAAATATGCAGCTATTAGAAATATTTTTTATAGAAAAGGAAAAGACTTAGAAATATTAGTCAATTATGAACCTTCACTTCAATTTTTTTCAGAATGGTGGAAGCAACTTTTTGCTGAAAGTGAGGGAAAAGACGGAAAAGGAATAATGCCTTTATCATTAACTTATTCAACTGATTTGCACTCACTAGGACAATATATACAAGATGGTAAAAGAAATTTATTTGAAACTATAATAAATATAGAAAAGGTAAGATCAGATATAAGAATATGTGAAGATGAAGATGATGATAAAGAATTTGAATTTCTAAATGGTAAAAGTGTTGATTATGTAAATAAAAAAGCTTTTGAAGGAACTAAAATGGCTCATATAAAAGGAAATGTCCCTAATGTAGTAATAACTATTCCTGAACTTAATGAGTATTATTTAGGAAAGCTTATATACTTTTTTCAAAAATCATGTGCACTAAGTGGATATTTACTAGGAGTTAATCCATTTGACCAACCTGGAGTAGAAGAATACAAAAGAAATATGATCAGGTTAATAAAAAGTGCTCAATAAAAAATTAAGAATTAAATTATGCATATAATTAATATAAATAGTTAAAAAAGTATGTTACATATAATACTAATAAATAGGTTAAATAAAAAATCCCATGTTACTAGCTATTTTGCTAATAATATGGGATTTTTTTTATTTCTTCTACAAATAATCTTATGTAATTTCTCAACTTTAAGATGTAAATCTATACATCTACGACACTCATAACATAGTTATTTTTATTGTTGGATGATTGATGTAATTTTTTAAATTCTATATTTTTGTCAAAATGACTTGAAGCTATATTGATATGACTTAATGCAATACCTATATCAATTTGGTTAATTCTTTCTAACACTTTTTTTGTTATGAAATTAGATCTTTTAACTACATAAGTATGTATAGCTTGATCTTCAACAACAAATCTCCAAGGCTGACTATTTACAGCAGATGGAGCAACTCTAGCAGCGTCTAATATATTATCCCATGTATCGTTTGATTTTTCTTCTATAATTTCAGATAACTTTTTTCTTTTATTTTCATGAGATGTTTGTCTTAAAAAAGTTTCTTTATTTTTTGGATATCCAAAGGATACTAAAATAACAGGTGCATGATTTTGTGGAATATCTACTATATCATATAAAAGCTCAGGTTTTATATGTCCTCCAATCCAACAAGTTGCTATTCCCATTGTTGTAAGCTTTAGAATTACTTCTTCAATAGCGAATCCCACATTTTCAAGATGTCCGTCTTTTTCTTCCGAAGTTACTACTAGATAATGAGGGGCTATTATTTTACCATAACTTCCAATAATCCCTTTTATAATTTTTTGTATTTTTTCTCCATCTTCTACTAAATGAACTTTCATATCAATTTCTTCGTAAAGTACATTTGATGAATTTGCTAAGTTTTCGATTTCTATTAATAAATCTTTAGAAAGTTTTTGTGGATTATATTTTCGTATAGACTTTCTTAAATAAATAGCATCAAATAAATTCATATAATTCCTCCTTACTTAAAATTTCTTATGATTTAATTTAATATAATAAGTGTATAAAATTATATATGAATAAAGTGGTAAAACATATATACAATTATATTATTATAGAATGATAAAACATATAATTAATATATCTTATACATATTATAAGAATTTACATATATAAATTTTATACAAGGAGTAATTATTATGAAATTAACTTTGACTACACCAGCATTATTATTTCCGGCAATTTCACTATTATTACTTGCTTATACTAATCGTTTTTTAGTATTAGCAGAATTAGTTAGAAAACTTTATGATAAGCATAAGGAAATTCCTGATGAAAAACTATCAGAACAGATAGATAATCTAAAAAAGAGAATTAGGATTATTAGAAATATGCAAGTTCTAGGTGTATTATCTTTCTTTCTGTGTGTTTTTTCTATGTTTATGATTTTTCAAGATAGAGCTTTAATAGCTAATATCACTTTTGGATTAGCACTTATCTTGTTGATGAGTTCTTTAGCATTATCAATAAAAGAATTGACTATTTCTATTCATGCACTAAATATTCAATTAAGTGATTGTGAAGAGAAATAAAAATTATGTAATAATGATAGAAATTTTAATTAAAACCTTGCCAAGATTATAAAGAGAATATAAACTAATATAATTTTGGCAAGATAAATAAACAACTGTGAGTTAAATATATTTTATTTTAAAAATATTTTGTTGTCCAAGATTCACAATTCCAAGTATCGGTTACAATATCTTTATAAAATTCAGGTTCGTGACATGTAATAAGAATACTTCCTTTATATGCTTTAAGGGCACGTTTAAGCTCTTCTTTTGCATCTACATCAAGATGGTTTGTTGGTTCATCTAAAACTAAAAGATTAGTATCTTTATTAATGAGCTTACATAAACGTACTTTAGCTTGCTCACCACCACTTAAAACAACTACTTTACTTTCTATATGTTCAGTTGTTAAACCGCACTTTGCAAGAGCAGCTCGAACTTCATATTGACTAAGAGATGGGAAGCACTCCCAGATTTCTTCGATACAAGTATTATAATTTGCTTCTTTAATTTCTTGTTCAAAATAACCTATGTTTAGGTAATCACCAAGTAGGACAGAACCAGAACTCGGCTTTATTTCACCAAGTATACTTCTTAATAACGTAGTTTTCCCAATTCCATTTGCTCCAACAAGTGCGACTTTTTGTCCACGTTCCATGACCAAGTTTAGAGGTTTAGAGAGTGGCTCATCGTATCCTATGACTAGGTTATTTGTTTCAAAGATAATTTTTCCCGAGGTTCTAGCTTCTTTAAACTTAAATTCAGGTTTAGGCTTTTCTCTTGCAAGTTCTATAATTTCCATCTTGTCTAATTTTTTCTGTCTTGACATTGCCATATTTCTAGTAGATACACGTGCCTTATTCCTAGCAACGAAATCTTTAAGAGACGCAATTTCTTGTTGTTGCTTTTTATAAGCTACTTCTAATTGTTGTTTTTTTGCTTCGTAGACCCTAAGAAAATCATCATAGTTTCCAACATAACGATTTAGTTCTTGATTTTCTACATGATATATAATATTAATAACACTATTTAAAAAAGGAATATCATGTGAAATAAGGATAAAAGCATTTTCGTATTCTAGTAAATAACGTTTTAGCCATTCTATATGCTTTTCATCTAAATAGTTTGTAGGTTCATCTAAAAGAAGTATGTCTGGCTTTTCAAGAAGTAATTTGGCAAGTAGGACTTTAGTTCTTTGTCCTCCACTAAGATCTTGTACGTCCTTGTCAAGTCCAATATCATCTAGACCTAGACCACGACCAATTTCTTCAACTTTTGAATCTATAATGTAAAAATCATTATTTGTTAATGTATCTTGAATTGTTCCTAATTCTTCAAGCATTTGCTCTAATTCTTCTGGGCTAGCTTCTCCCATCTTTTCACATATTTGATTCATTTCTATTTCAAGGTCAAAAAGATATTTAAATGCATTTTTTAGGACGTCACGTATAGTTAAACCTCTTTCAAGTACAGTATGTTGATCTAAATAACCGATCCTAACTCGTTTTGCCCATTCAACTTGACCTTCATCTGGTTCTAACTTTCTAGTTATTATATTCATAAAAGTAGACTTACCTTCACCATTTGCTCCAATAAGACCAATATGTTCACCTTTTAAAAGTCTAAAAGAAACATCATTTAAAATTGCTCGATTTCCAAATCCATGACTTAGATTTTTTACTGTTAAAATACTCATCTTGTACTCCCTTCGTTAACATTAATCATATATTACATAGTAAATTATATACGAGCTAACAGTTGTTTCAAAGTAAAATTTGATAGAATTAAAGTATGTATAGTTACAATATTAAATAATCAACATTTCTTATTTAAAGATTATATTAAAAAATTAAAAGGTGTCGACTTTGCCGACACCTTAAGAAACTATTTAGTATAAAAATCCATTATAAATTTATTTAAGTCCTTCTATTTGAGGCCCATGATTTTTTAATTCACTTACTGGAACTTTTATTACTTCATTACTATCAAGCATTTTAACTTCAGCTTCACCACTACGGCTATCTAAACTTTCAAGCCATACTTCTTTATTTTTATATGTTACTTTTATATTTTGATTTCCATTAAGGATACTATCTGCTCTATAAAGAAACATAAATTTTCCTCCTTTCATTATATCCTATACTTATAGTTTGGAATAAAAGAAAGAAAATATCCTTATAAAAATTTTCTAATCTATGATAGTTATTACATCTTCTAGCGGTTTTCTAGGAGGACTAATTATCTTTGAATCTTCAGGAACTCCAAGGGGTGTAATAGCAGCTAGATGATAATCTTCTTTTTTTAATCCTATAAAGTTCTCTATTTCTTTACCAGCATATATCGGTCCAGTCATCCAGCAAGTGCCATATCCCATATTAGCGGCAGCTAAAAGAAGATTTTCCATTGCAGCAGCTATATTTTGAATACCTGGTGATGGTTTTGAATAATATTCTAGTTCTTCATTAGATAATCCCTTAGATTTTAGAAGATCAATGCCAGTAATAGGATAAGGTCCAGCATAGACTAATATTACTATAGGAGCATTTTTAAATACAGTGTGATATTTAACATATTTTCTAAAGCTCTTACTTAGCTCTTCATCTGAAGTAGAACTAGCAAGTTCTTCATTTTTTTTCTCTACTATTTCGGCTAGTTGATTTATTTTTTCTTTATTTTTTATTACTACAAAGTGCCAGTTCTGAAGGTTTTTGCCTGAAGGAGCATATGTAGCTGCTTTTAAAATTTCTTTTAAGTCTTCAATAGGAACATCTCTGTCTTTGAACTTTCTTACACTATGTCTTTTATAGATGAAATCTAAATTACTCATATTATTCCTCCTTGACTATAAAAAATACATTTCAAATTAAAGTTTAACTTTAAAATATTTACTAATTTATCATATATAGTTAAATAGTATAAGATATTTAAAATATAGAAATATAATACTTAAAATAAAGTATTGTATATTTATTATTTGAAGTCTAAAAATATATATGATAACTTTGAGTAAAAAAATAGACATTTATATAAAAACTTTTATTTACATTAAATTATACTATAATATTTACATACTAAAAAAGAATATTATCTAGATCGTATGTTAAAATAATTACATATAAATAAAAATATAACTAACAGAAAATAAGTTTAAAAATTATTATATTTTAAGCTTTTTAACTAGAGTATTAATAGAAAGAAACTATGGTGGAAATGTATGGAAAAATTTTCGTTGAAGTTAAAACTAGATATTCATAGAAAACTAACTTATAATATATTAAATATTATGATGGACTAAGTTGAGTTTTAATAATTTATGTAAGAATAATTTTTAAAAATTTATTTAGTAAATAATTGCCTGTAATAGTTTTAACTAATAAGATACATAATTTATACTATATAAACCTCTGAGTTTTATAGTAGAGATATTTTAAGAATATATTTGGTAGGTTATATTTATAAGTGGGTATATTATAAACATAAATTCTACTTGAGTGGAGGGTTATGATGAATATTATAATAGATGATGAAGTAAAAGATGTTTTGAGAGGGAGAAGAAGAAATAATATAACGATAGATAAGGAACTTTTAGGTAGTTGCTGAGGTTCCTTGCCAGAGATATTTGTAAGGCTAAAGGAACCGGTGGATCCTAAAGAATATAAAAAATATGAAGTAGAAGAATATACTGTATATTTATTTGAAGATGCTGAAACGGAAGATACAATAACAATAAAATTATCTGATAGGGTTTCAGATTTACCAGATCAAGAAATTGTAGTAGAAGGATTGTTTTTATAATATTAGGCTATTGGTGTAATTAAAGATTTATTCTTATTTATTCCAATAGCTTTTTTGTGTGATTAATCTCACACTTTTTTTTGTTTTAATTCACATATTTAGCTTATACACAAAGGTTATAATTAATATATAATATTTGGTATAAAGAAATTTGAGTATTTAATTTAGAACGAAAATAATTAAAGATTAACTTAAATATAATTTACATTTTAGATATTAATATATTTAAAGTATTAATACGAAGAAGGAGTGGTTAGATATGGCTATTAGAAAAATTTTAGAGATAGATGAAGAAAAATGTGATGGTTGTGGACTTTGTATTCCAAAATGTGAAGAGGGAGCTATAAGAATAGTAAATGGTAAAGCAAAGCTTATAGCAGATAATCTTTGCGATGGTCTTGGAAACTGTTTAGGACATTGTCCTAAAGATGCTATAAAGCTAATAGAAAGAGATGCTGATGAATTTGATGAAAAGGCAGTTGAAGATCATCTAAATAATATGAAAGCTTCTAAGAGTAATCATAATATAGGTGGCGGATGTCCAGGAACTAGAACTATGGTTTTAAATAGACAATCAAATAGTGATGAAAGTCATCAATCAATATCATCAGGGGACATAGAAATAAAGATCAAACCACAATTAACTCAGTGGCCAGTACAATTAAAACTAGTTTCAGAGCTTGCTCCTTTTCTAGATGGTAGGGAGTTACTGATTGCGGCAGATTGTGTACCTTTTGCTTACCCTAACTTTCATTTAGATTTATTAAAAAACAAATCAGTAGTAGTAGGATGCCCAAAACTTGATGATATAAAATTTTATATTGAAAAGCTTACTAATATGATTAAGTTAAATGACATAAAAGGAATAACTGTAGCACATATGGAAGTACCATGTTGTACTGGAATAGTTATGGCAGCAGAAGAGGCAGTAAGATTATCAGGTAAAAATTTAGAAGTAAAAAAAGTTAGGATAACTATAAATGGAGAAAAACAAGAACACTAATAGAAGATTTTATATTTTATTTTTATAATTATAAAAACATTGTTAATATCAATTAGGTTTAATGATATTGACAGTGTTTTTTTATTATATCTAGCTTAATAATTTATGGATATGATTTTAAAGAATTAGTATTAATACTAATTTAACATAATTTCTTTCCTTGATAAATTATGTTTAAATAAAAGAAGACTATAGACCTTTATATAAATCTATCTTACAATATAAAGAGATAAATTTATTAAAAAGTTACTTATTTTTAATATTATATTGAATATCTTATATATAATTTGCTTGAATAGACAACCACCTATAAAAATTAAAAAAATATTAAGATAAATTTAATAAAATTGTTAAACTTATAGGATATAATTAAAGTTAGAATAAATTTAATAGAAATATTAAAGATATAGTTTATAATATAAATTGAGGTAACTTTAAAAAGATAATTTAAAATAATGTGTATTTTAAATGTAACAGGAGGATATTTTATGGACCAATTTCAACCAATGATGGCCAATAAAGGAAAAGAACTAAGTATTGAGTTAAGTGAAAGAAAATTTGTTCGTATCCCTGTAAAAACTCACTTAATTACTAAAGATGATAATATTGTAGATGTAGTTTGTAAATATGTAAAAGACAAAATAGAAAATGACGATATAGTATTTGTAACAGAGAAGATTATTGCTATTACTCAAGGGAGAGCTATTCCTTTAAAAGATATTAAGCCAAGCTCTTTAGCTGTATTTTTATCTAAATTTGTTACGAAAACTCCTGCAGGGATAGGCTTAGGAATGCCTGAAACTATGGAGATGGCTTTAAGAGAATGTGGTGTATTAAGAATTTTATTTGCGTCTATTATAGGAGCTATTACTAAGGTGCTTTTTAGAAGAAGAGGAGACTTTTATCGTATAGCTGGATACAAAGCTCGTTCAATTGATGGACCTACGGAAGGAACTATTCCTCCTTATGATACTCATGTAGTTTTGGGACCTAAAAATCCTGATCAAGTAGCTAAAACTTTAAGTGAGTCTTTAGGCAATGTAAAAGTAGCTGTAGTAGATATAAATGATATTGGAGGAAATATTTTAGGTGTATCTCATGATAGTATAGATACTGAAGAATTGATTAAAATTTTAAAGGACAATCCTTTAGGTCAAGGGGGAGAACAGACTCCTATGGGAATAATAAGAGAATTAAAATAATATATTAATTAGATAAGAAAAGACTACCTGCATAGGTAGTTTTTTGTTACATAGAGAGATCCATAAGCGAGGCTTATGGATATTTATTTTAATTGAAACTATTATATTAATTACTATTAAGTAATAAAATTATACTTTAAAAAGGAGTTTTTTTACAATATGACAGTATTCTACTTTATTTCTAATTGCCAAAGGTAAGAATAATATGATACAATGGGAACAACTATTAGTAGTAGGTACTAAAATCATACAACAAACTATCCTAGGAGGAATAGATGGTGGATATAAAAGATATAAAAGATTTAATATTAACAATTGATAAGACCAAAATAGATAAAGTTGATATAGAAAATGGAAATTTTAAAATAAGTATTTCAAAAAATAGTGAAGTTTCAGAAACTAAGAATACTAAGGTATATAGTCAATCACATGTTATAAAAGATGAAATACAAGATATAGAGGATAAAGATGAAGTTATAGAAGTAAAAGATTTAAATGTAGAAGATGATGAAAGAGCTTTATCAGAGGATATGTATATAATTAAATCTCCAATAGTGGGGACTTTTTATGGAGCATCTAGCCCAGATGCAGAGCCTTTTGTTAAAGTAGGAAGTAAAGTAAACGAGGGTCAAACTCTTTGTATAATAGAGGCTATGAAAATAATGAATGAAATTGAAAGTGAAGTTTCAGGAGAAATATTTGAAATTTTAGTAGAAAATGAAGATATAGTAGAATATGACCAGCCTTTGATGATAATTAGGAGGTAGTTTGATAAATGTTTAAAAAAATACTTATAGCCAATAGAGGTGAAATAGCTTTAAGAATTATAAGAGCATGTAAGGAAATGGGAATTGAAACAGTAGCAGTATATTCGGATATAGATAGAGATTCCTTGCATGTTCACATGGCTGACGAAGCTATATGTATAGGCCCTGCTAACTCTTCTAAAAGTTATCTGGATATAAAAAATATAATAACTGCTGCATTAATAACTAATTCAGAGGCTATACATCCAGGATATGGATTTCTATCAGAAAATCCAAAACTCGTAGAAGTATGTAAGATGCATGATATAACATTTATAGGTCCTGATGAAGAACATATAAACAAAATGGGAAACAAATCAGAGGCTAGAAAAACTATGATAGAAGCAGGTGTACCTGTTGTACCAGGATCTGAGAGTTCTACTACAGATTCATCGGAGGCTTTAAAAGTAGCAAAAGAAATTAAATTTCCTGTCATGATTAAAGCTGCTAGCGGCGGTGGTGGTAGAGGAATGAGAATTGTATATAATGAAGAGGAATTCATAGAAAAGTTTGACACTGCTAAAGCTGAAGCTAAGTCTGCATTTAATGATGACTTAATGTATGTAGAGAAATTTATAGAAGAGCCAAGACACATAGAATTTCAGATACTTGCTGACAAGTATGGGAATACAATTCACTTGGGAGAAAGAGATTGCTCATTACAAAGAAGAAATCAAAAGGTTATAGAAGAAGCACCTTGTAGTATTATGAAAGATGACCTTAGAAGCAAAATGGGGGAATCAGCGTTAAAAGCAGCTAAAGCAGTTAATTATGTAAGTGCTGGGACAATTGAATTTTTATTAGATAAATATAATAACTTTTATTTTATAGAGATGAATACTAGGATTCAGGTAGAACATCCCGTAACAGAACTAATAACAGGTTTGGACCTAATAAAAGAGCAAATTAGAATAGCTTATGGAGAAAAACTAGAAGTTAGTCAAGATAATATTAAAATAAATGGTCATGCTATAGAATGTAGAATTAATGCCGAAGATACTGACAAGAACTTTAGACCATCTCCAGGAACTATAGAAGATTTACTTATTCCTGGAGGATATGGTACTCGAATAGATAGTCATATATATAGCGGATATAAAATACCACCTACTTATGATTCAATGATAGGCAAATTAATAGTGTGGGGAAGTAATAGAGAAGAAGCCATAAGTAGAATGAAAAGAGCTTTAGATGAGACTATAATAACAGGAATTCATACTAATATAGAGTTTCATAAACAAATACTGGAGAATGAAAGCTTTGTAAAAAATAAGATAGATACATCTTTTCTAGAAAAAGAGATAATATCAAGGTAAATGGTTGAGAGGAGGAACAATATGCTAAAAGACTTGTTCCAAAAAAAGAAAAAATATGCAACGATAACTCTATATCAAAGTAAGAATAAAACTTCCTATGATATGGAGTATAAAACTAATAATAGTGAAGATAAGAAAGAAAAGATTGAAATAAAGCTAGATGAGAATATATGGGCAAGATGTGGTGAATGTGAAGAAATAGTATTAAAAAAGGATATAGCTGATAACTTTAACATATGTACAAAATGTAATCATCACTTTAGAATTGGTGGAAAAGAACGTATAAATTTAATAATAGATGAAGGTACATTTGTAGAATACGATAAAGATATGAGTTCAGCTAATCCTATTGATTTTCCTGAATATGAGGAAAAAATTGATAAAGCTAAAGCTCAATCTAATTTAGAAGATGCTGTTATAACCGGAGAAGGAAAAATAAAAGATAACCCATGTGTAATTTGTGTTATGGATTCTAAATTTATGATGGGAAGTATGGGATCAGTAGTTGGAGAAAAAATTACTAGAGCTATAGAAAAAGCTATTGAGAAGAGGTTACCTGTGATTATATTTTCTGCATCAGGAGGAGCAAGGATGCAAGAGGGTATACTGTCTTTAATGCAAATGGCAAAAACATCAGCTGCATTAGGAAAATTAGGAGAAGAAGGACTACCTTATATATCTGTTCTTACTGATCCAACTACTGGAGGAGTAACTGCTAGCTTTGCTATGTTAGGAGATATAATAATTTCAGAGCCTAAAGCCTTAATAGGTTTTGCAGGGCCTAGAGTTATAGAACAAACGATAAGACAAAAGTTACCAGATGGATTTCAAAAAGCTGAGTTCTTACAAGAAAAAGGATTTGTAGATAAAATAGTTCATAGGAAAGACATGAAAGATACATTAGCTAATATACTATTTATTCACTCATTAGGGGGTGAAGGAGTTGAATAATACCCTTGAATTTGAAAAGCCTATAGTAGAATTACAAAATAAAATCTATGAATTAGAGTGCTTTGCTAAGGATAAAGATGTAGATTTATCTGAAGAAATAAATATTTTAAAAAATAAAGTAGAAAAAATGAAGAAAGAGATATATACTAATCTAACTCCTTGGCAAAAAGTTAAAATAGCGAGAGCACAGGAAAGACCAACGACTTTACAGTATATAGAAAGAATAGTACCAAATTTTATAGAATTTCATGGAGATAGGCTATATGCAGATGATAGTTCTATAGTTGGAGGAATAGGAATACTAGAAGGAGTACCTGTGACTGTTATAGGACATCAGAAAGGGAAAGATACAAAGGAAAATATAAAGAGAAATTTCGGAATGCCACATCCAGAAGGATATAGAAAAGCTTTGAGACTTATGAAACAAGCGGAAAAGTTTAAAAGACCTATAGTTACTTTTATAGACACGGCAGGAGCCTTCTGTGGACTAGGAGCTGAGGAAAGAGGTCAAGGAGAAGCAATAGCTATGAACCTTTTAGAAATGAGTAAGCTAAAAACTCCAGTTATATCTATAGTTATTGGTGAAGGTGGAAGTGGTGGAGCTTTAGCACTAGGCGTATCAGATAAAGTAGCTATGTTAGAGCACTCTATATATTCGGTTATAACACCTGAAGGACTTGCAAGTATATTATGGAAAGATTCAGGACTTGCTAAAGATGCTACTGAAGTTATGAAACTTACGTCACAAGACCTATTGAAGTTAAAGGTAATAGATGATATCATAGAGGAACCCTTAGGAGGGGCTCATAGAGATATAGATGATATGTCAAAAAGTATTAAGGATTATATATTAAGAGTCTTACCTAGTCTTGTGAATATTGATGTAGAAAAACTTGTTCAAAAAAGATATGAAAAAATAAGAGCAATAGGTGTATGGAAATAAAAAATATTTATTTGGATAAAAACAGGGTAAGAATATGTGAGCATATTTTTTACCCTGTTTTTTAAAAAAGGAGGAAAATTATGAGTTATAGAAAAAAGAATACTTTATATAGATTTTTAATTTTTATAGGTGTAGCTGTTATCCTAGCTATTTTCATTGGATTTGATAATGATAATGTGGATAATGAATCAAAACGAAATACTATAGGACTAGAGAAGAAAACGTTTAACTTACAAAAAATAAAGATATAGATTATAATTAAGACATTTTGGTAAATAAATATAGAAATTTTTAGTTAAAAGTGATAAAATCTAGGAATAGATAATTTGTATTAAATTGAAGTTAGAGGTTATTATTAATATAATATATGATACTTTTTAACTACACAGTTTGACTAAACTAGATTTTTCACTTTTATGTGGTTAGAAAAGCTAGAAGATGAAAGGAGAAAGTAATGAAGTACTTTTTTAAAATCTTTGTTGTAGCTTTTATTTTATTTACCTTTGTAATTGGAATTGGAGCAGGTGTCTATTATAGAACTCACTCTAAAATGGAAAAAGAGTCTACATTATCTGAAGAAGAACTAAACAAAATTAAAGATCCCTTAGAAAGAGCTATAAAGACAAAGGGAAATAAAGTAGTGAATGCGTTGTTATTAGGAATGGATGGATCTAGAACTGATACTATTATGTTTGGTAGTTTTGATACGGAGAATAAAAAACTACATATAATTTCTATACCTAGAGATACTTATTACTATAGAAAAGGATATGGATATGCAGATCAAAGAAAGATAAATGCTGTCTATGGAGCTGAAAAAATAGAAGGAGTAAAAAGTGCTATAAAAGATATATTAGGAACTGATATTTCTATTGATTATTATGCTATGATAGATTATAAGGGAGTAGAAAAGATAGTAGATTCAGTTGGAGGAGTAGAAGTAGATGTACCTTTTGACATGGAATATTTTGATCCTACAGATAAACCACCGTTACGTATAAATATACCAAAAGGAAGACAGACATTAAATGGTAAAAAAGCCATAGAGTTTTTAAGATTTAGACATAATAATGATTATACTGTAGGTTATAAAGAAGGGGATATTGGAAGAATAAAAGCTCAGCAACAATTTGTATCTTCTTTTATTAAAAAATCATTAAGTATAAAGTTACCGAAAGTTATTAGCACTGCTCTTGATAATGTAGAAACTGACATAAAGTTAAAAGATGCGTTATACTATGGTCCAGAAGCTATTGGAATAGGATCAGAATCCATAACTATGACTACTCTTCCAGGGGCAAGTGAAGATAGAAGATATGGAAAGTCAAAACTATCCTATTTTATACACAATCCTAAAGAAGTAAGAAGACTTATGATGGAAGTATATAGCGTAAATGAATAGGATTAATATACAGTCTAAATTATTGAATGAAACAGTCTATAATCTAGACTGTTTTTTATTTTGTAAATTACATAGATATAAAATGTAATTTAATTTTAACTTTTATATATTTAGATTTATGATATAATCTCAACATGACAAATAATGTAGAATTTTGCAAAATGATACTCAAGGTGAAAGGAGAAAGTGATGAAGCGATTCTTAAAAATCTTTTTTATGGCATTTATTTGCTTTGCATTGACTATAGGTGCTGGAATGGCTACTTATTATAAAATATTTGATAAAGAAGGAAAAAACCCAACACTATCACAAGAAGAATTAGATAAAATAAAAGATCCACTAGAAAAAGCAGCAAAATCTAGTAGACATAAGAGAGTTAATGTTTTACTCTTAGGAATGGAAGGAGCAAGAACTGATACCATGATGTTTTGTAGTTTCGATATGGAACATAAAAAGGTTGACGTAGTTTCTATACCTAGGGATACTTATTATTATAGAAGTGGATATGAACGTGCAGATCAAAGAAAGATAAATGCTGTTTATGGTGCTGAAAAGATAAAAGGTACTATAAATGCCGTTGAAGATGTATTAGGAGTAGAAGGTTTAATAGATCACTATGCTATGATAGATTATAAGGGAGTAGAAAATATAGTAGATTCAGTTGGAGGGGTAGAGGTTGACGTACCTTTTCATATGAAATATTTTGATCCTACGGATAAACCACCATTACGTATAGATATACCGAAAGGAAAACAAACGCTAAATGGTAAGAAAGCTGTACAATTTTTAAGATTCAGACATGATAATTCATATAAGGTTGGATACAGTGAAGGTGATTTAGGTAGAATAAAAGCACAGCAAGGATTTGTAACATCTTTCATAGATAAGGCATTAAGTTTGAAGTTCTTATCACTTGTTAAGACTTCAATACAAGAAGTTGAAACAGATATAAGAATTACTGATGCATTAGAATATGGAACTAAAGCAATGGGTATAGATAAAAACGATATAAAAATGACTACTTTACCAGGAGAAGCTGAATATAAGCAATATGGAAAGCAAAAGCTAGCATACTTTGTATATGATAAGAAAGAAACGAGAAAATTGATGGAAGATATATTTGGAAATGATCTTTCAAATATAAAAGAATAAAAGAAAGCAAATTAAGTTAAAGGGATTTAAGTTTTACTTAAATCCCTTTTTAAATTATTTGTTAACTAACATTTCTCCAACTTTATGAATATCTCCTGCACCCATAGTTAATACTAAATCGCCATTTTTAGCATTTTCTTTTATATAACTTTTGATTTTATCAAATGAGTCAAAATATAGAGCATCTATTCCATTAGTTTTTAAAAGATCAACTAAGTCTTTAGAATGTATCATACCTGTATCTTTTTCTCTAGCAGCATATATATCAGATATTAATACTTTATTGGCATCGAAAAAAGATTCTCCAAATTCTTTTAAAAGAGTTTTGGTTCTAGTATAGGTATGAGGTTGAAATATACACCAAGTGTTATTTAGCCCCAATTCTTTAACTGCTGAAAGAGTTGCTTTTATTTCAGTAGGATGATGAGCATAATCATCTATGACTCTAATATTATTAAAAGAGCCTTTATCTTCTAGTCTTCTGTGAGTACCGGTATAGTTTTTTATTGAACTTAATACCTCATTTATACTAACTCCAGATACATGAGATGCTGCAATTGCAGCTAATGAGTTATATATATTATGAATACCCATAACATTTAAAGAGACATCATAGGATTCGTTATTATTTATAGTTAATTTAAAATGAGAATATCCACTTTCATCAAATCTAATATCACTTGCTTTATAGTCACTATCATTGTTTATACCAAAAGTAACTACATTGCAACTTGGATTTTTAAGACATTTTACTGTGTTTTTATCATCGTTATTTACTACTATGTATCCCTCTTCAGGAATTTGTCTTACAAATTTAGAAAAAGTATCTATAATTTCATCTAAATCTTTATAATAATCTAAATGGTCAGCTTCTACATTTAGAATTATTCCAATAGTAGGATAAAACTTTAGAATATTTCCTTTATATTCACAAGCCTCAGTTAGAAGTAGTTTAGTTTTTCCTATTCTAACGTTTCCTCCTATTTGATCAAGCTGTCCCCCTAAGAGTATAGTTGGATCTAAAAAGGATTCGTTTAATATAACAGAGAGCATACCTGTAGTAGTGGTTTTTCCATGAGTTCCAGAAACAGCTATGGAATTTTCATATTTTCGCATTAACTGACCTAAAAATGATCCTCTATCTACTGTAGTTAATCCCTTGTCCAAAGCTTCCAAATACTCAGGATTATCATTACTAATTGCATCTGTATATACAACTAAATCTGGATTTTTTATATTTTCTTTTTTATGATCTATATAGATTTTAGCACCTTTTTCTCTCAATCTATCTAATAGAGGTGAATCTTTCATATCCGATCCGGATACATTATATCCTTCATTAATTAATATTTCAGCTAGTCCACTCATGCTTATACCGCCTATTCCAATAAAGTGAACACTCGAAAATTTATTTTTATATATATCAAAAGAAATCATACTAGCTACCTCCTACAATTGGTAATAATATAACTATATATCATGATATTCATCTTATTTATCATATATTTTATTATTTAATTTTATTGATTATAATTTACGATTTACTCTTTATTGCATCTATTCAATTTAATTGAACTAATTTTGTAAAATTAAATTGACACTGTGATGATTATATCATATTAATACTATTAAAATAAAGAAAATATATTACTATAACTATTGAATAAATTAATAATAACGAATAAAATTAGTTATAGTTAATGAGAATATTCGTATTAGGAGGATTTAAGTGGATAAGTTTAAAAGAAATGAAAGAATAGCTTCAATACTATATATCCTTACTACTAACCCTAGTAAGGTATTTACTTATAATCACTTTACAGATATGTTTAATGCTGCCAAGTCTACAATAAGTGAAGATATAATTGTTGCTAAGGATTTGGTAGAGAAGCTAAAAATTGGATATATAAAAACTATATCAGGAGCGGCCGGTGGAGTAATATATTTACCAAATATCTCCAAAGAAGAAGAAGAAGAATTTTTGAGTAGTATTTGTGAAAAGATTTCTGAAAATGATAGAATGATGCCAGGTGGATTTATTTTTATGATGGATTTGCTATATTCTCCAGAAATAGCTAAAAAAATAGGTAAAATATTCGCATCTAAATTTATTTCACAAGAAATAGAGTATGTGGTTACTATAGAAACTAAAGGAATACCAATAGCTTTAATGACAGCACAAATACTTAATGTACCTCTTGTTATAGTAAGAAAGGACGCAAAGATTACAGAGGGAGCAACAGTTAGTATAAACTATATATCTGCTTCTACAAAGAAAATAGAAACTATGTCACTATCTAAGAGAGCTATGAAAGAGGGAGCGAGAGTTCTTATCATAGATGATTTTATGAAAGGCGGAGGAACGGCCAAAGGAATGGTAGATATGATGAAAGAGTTTAAAGCAGAGGTAAAAGGTGTAGGGGTATTTATTTCTACTAGAACTCCTGAAAATAAATTAATAGATGATTTTATCTCACTTTTAGTATTAGAAGAACTTGATGAAAATGAAGGGAAATTAATAATAAAACCAAATTTGGAAAAAATATACTAAAAAATTCTATTTTGTTGAAAAAATAGAAGGTTTTTTAAAGTGATTGAAGAATATAACATGATAAGCTAGTGGGAATGAGACCTAAACAGGGAAGGTGGTGATAATATCATGAATATAACAGATATTAGAATTAGGAAGATAACTGATGATGGGAAAATGAAAGCAATAGTTTCGGTTACATTTAATAATGCACTTGTTGTACATGATATAAAGATAATAGAAGGACAAAATGGACTGTTTATAGCGATGCCTAGTAGAAAAATGCCAGATGGAGAATTTAAAGATATAGCACATCCTATAAATGCCGAAACTAGAAATGATATTCAAGAAGCTATATTTAAAGAATATGAAAAAGCATTAGCAGAAAACAACTAAAGGGTCAGATGACCCTTTTTTTTATTGGAATATTAACATATAAATAGAATATATGAATGAATAACTTGTATTTTTGCTATTATTAGATTATATTTATATTGGTGACTTTTGATTATTATGTGAAATCGGATTTTATTTTAACCTTGTTTTAAAAGAAGGAGTGTTGAATATGATACTTTCTGTAATATTAGCGGCTGGAGAAGGTACTAGGATGAAGTCTAAACTTCCAAAAGTCGTTCATAAAATTTGTGGAAAACCTTTATTAAATCATGTTATAGATAGTGCTGAAGAAGCTGGCATAGAAAAAAATGTAGTAGTTGTTGGACACAAAGCAGATAAAGTTAAAGAAATTGTAAAGAGTGATAATATTATATATGTAAATCAGCCTGTAGGAGATAATGATCCTTATGGTACGGGATTTGCTGTTATGCAAGCACAAGATCATATAGAAGATGATAGCTATGTTGTAATTTTATGTGGAGATACTCCGCTTATAAAAAGTGAAACTATTAAAGAATTTGTTGAGTATCATAAAGCAGGAAACTATGAAGCTACTGTTTTAACAGCTGAAGTTGAAGATCCAACAGGATATGGTAGAATAGTAAGAGATGAGAATGATCAGGTAATTGCAATAGTGGAGCAAAAAGATGCTACAGAAGAGCAAAGAAAAATAACAGAAATAAATTCAGGAGTATATTGTTTTAAAGGTAAAAACTTAAAATCAATTCTTGGAAAGCTTGACAATAATAATTCACAACAAGAATACTATATAACTGATGCTATTGAAATCTTAAATAAAGAAGAATTCAAAGTTGGAGGATATAAAATATCTGGACATGAAGAAATTCAAGGCATAAACTCAAAGATTCAATTAGCAGAAGCTGAAAAGATAATGAGAAAAAGAATAAATACAAGCCTTATGGCTGAAGGGGCTATTATTATAGATCCTGATAATACTTATATAGAGTCTGATGTAAAAATAGGTAGAGATACTGTAATTTATCCAGGAGTTATACTAGAAGGAAAGACAGAAATAGGAGAAGACTGTATAATAGGTCAAAATACTAGAATATCTAATAGTAAAATAGAAGATAGAGTTGAAATACAATCATCTACTATATTAGATAGTAAAGTAGATAATGACACTAAAGTTGGTCCTTATGCATATTTAAGACCTAATAGTGATATAGGTAAAAATGTAAAAATAGGTGACTTTGTGGAAGTAAAAAATGCTAAAATAAATGATGGCTCTAAAGCGTCGCATCTTTCATATATAGGTGATGCAGAAGTCGGAAAAAATGTGAACATTGGTTGTGGAGTTGTCTTTGTAAATTATGATGGAAAGAATAAAAATAAAACTATAGTAGAAGATAATGCTTTTATAGGATGTAACGTAAATCTAATATCTCCTGTGACTGTAAAGGAAAATGCCTATATTGCAGCTGGGTCTACTATTACTGAAGATGTTGAGGAAAAAAGTTTATCAATTGCAAGGGTTAAACAAGTTAATAAAGAAAACTGGGTAGAAAAAAAAGGTTTATTAAAAAATAAATAGGAAAAAATAGGAGGAGAAATCGTATGAACTTAAGTGGAAAATGTATCAAAATATTCACAGGTAATGCTAATAGAGATTTAGCTGTGAAAATATGTGAGCATTTAGATGCAGAATTAGGAGATAGCCAGGTTTTAAAGTTTAGTGATGGAGAAACTGCAGTAAACATAAATGAAACTGTAAGGGGTTCAGACGTATTTATAATTCAACCTACTTGTCCACCTACAAATGATAATTTAATGGAGCTTTTAATACTAATAGATGCATTAAGAAGAGCATCTGCTGGCAGAATAAGTGCAGTTATACCTTATTATGGTTATGCAAGACAAGACAGAAAAGCTAAAGCTAGAGATCCTATTACTTCAAAACTAGTTGCAAACATATTAACTGTAGCAGGAGCGGATAGAGTATTATGTATGGATTTACACGCTGCTCAGTTACAAGGATACTTTGATATTCCTGTAGATCATTTATTGGGAGGACCAATATTAGCAGATTATTTTAGAGATAAAATATCAAAAGATACAGTTATAGTATCACCTGATGTAGGGGGAGTACAAAGAGTAAGAAACTTTGCTAGTATGTTGGATTTACCAATAGCAATAATAGAAAAGAGAAGACCTAAAGCTAATGTTTCAGAAGTAATGAATGTAATTGGTGATATAGAAGGAAAAGATGTTATAATTGTTGACGATATAATAGACACAGCAGGATCTATGACTAAAGCAGCTAAGGTATTACAAGACTTTGGAGCTAAGAAAGTATATGCATGTTGTACACATGCTGTTTTATCAGGACCAGCTATAGAAAGAATACAAGATTCAGTTATAGAAAAGTTGGTTGTAACAGATACAATACCTCTTACTAAAGAAAAACAAATAGATCAAATAGAAGTAGTTTCAGTAGCACCAATATTTGCTGAGGCCATAAGAAGAATTTATCAAAATGAATCAGTAAGTAAACTATTTGACTAAAATTATATAAAACAGATTAATATATTTGTGACATAGGTTAAGGGGTTGATGAGTTGTATGCAGTTGTAGGATTAGGAAACCCAGGAAGTAGATATGATGGAACAAGACATAATGTAGGATTTGATGTAATAGAATTATTAGGGAAAAAATATAATACTAAGATATCTAAAATAAAGTTTAAGTCTGTATACGCAGAGGTTAATATAGGTAATGAAAAAGTGTTACTTGTAAAGCCTCAGACGTTTATGAACAATAGTGGACAAAGTGTTCTTGATATATATAATTTTTTTAAAATTCCAATTGAAAATATAATAGCAGTAGTGGATGACATAGATATAAGCTTTGCTTCTTTAAGATTAAGAGCTAAGGGGAGTGCAGGAAGTCACAATGGTATGAAGTCAATTATATATCATATTCAAAATGATAACTTCCCTAGAGTTAAAATAGGAGTAGGAAAACCTGAAAATGGGCAAGATCTAGCAGATTTTGTTTTAGGAAGATTCAGTAAAGAAGAAAGAGTTTATATAGATGAGGCTATAGAACGAGCAGCAAGTGCAGTAGAGTTAATTATAACTGATGGAATAAATAAAGCAATGAATAAATACAATGGATAATAAGCTTAAGCCCAGGGATAAAAGAAACCTGGGCTTGGAGTGTTTTTTTATTTAAGGAGCTGATTTGATGTCTAAAAATATGTTTATAGATAGTTTAAAAGATTTAGCTTCATATTCACAACTTATACAAAATATAGAAGATAGAATTTCACCTATATCAGTTCATGGACTATCTGAAGAAAACATATCACACATATCATATGGTATAAATCAACATTTAGATAAACAAATATTAATAATCACTTATGATGAGTTAAGAGCAAAAAAGATATCAGAAGATTTAAGATTATTTAGTAAAAATAATACAGAGCTTTTTCCTACAAGGGAAATAATTTTTTACAATATAGATGCATATAGTCATGATATATCGAATCAGCGATTGAAAGTTTTGGATAGATTATCAAATGAGGAAAATATAGTGGTTGTAGCATCTATACATGGAATTGTAAATAGAATAGTTAACTCATCTATTATAAAAAAATATACTATTAATTTGAACTTTGGGGATACAATTGAATTATCTAAATTAACAAAAGTATTTGTAACTCAGGGCTATGAAAGAGTGGACATAGTAGAAGGCAAGGGACAATTTAGTATAAGAGGTGGAATAATAGACTTTTTTCCTATAAATACTGATAATCCATATAGAATAGAATTATTTGATGATGAAATAGATTCTATAAGAAAATTTGATCTTAAAACTCAAAGATCAATAGAAAATATAGAAAGAATAAGTATTCCACCAGCAAAAGAAGTTTTGATAGAGGATACTTATATAAGTGAAGTTGTTGATAATATTAAATCAGATTTAAATTCATCATTAAAAAAATTACAGAGAAAGAAGAGTATTGAGGAAGTAAAGGAAAATTTATCTCAAAAATTTAATTCATATATAGAAAAGATAAGTAATAGAGTAAATATAGAAAACTTAGATTTAATATTACCTTATATTCCTGATAATAGTTCTAGTATAATTGACTATTTAAAAAAAGACTCGATTATATTAGTGGATGAGCCACAAAAAATAGAACTTAGTGTAAAAGAAATTAAACAATCTTTCACAACTAAATATACAGATTTATTTGAACGGGGAGAAGTGTTAGTAAGACAACAAGAAATATATCATAACTATGATGATATTATAGATAAAATAAACAATAGAGTATGTTTAACAGTAACAAATTTACTAAAGAATGATAGTATATTTAAGCCTAAATCGATTTTAAATTTTACAGTAAAGAGTATGCAATCGTTTCATAACAAAATAGATATTCTCATAGATGACTTGAAGTTCTATAAAACTAGAGGATATAAAGTAATACTACTTTCCGGAGTCGAAGAACGTGGTAGAAGATTAGTTAATGAACTTCTGGATAAGGGAGTAGACTGTGTTTTTGCAGAAGATTCGGATAAAGAAATTCATCCGGGGCAAGTAGTTATAACTTCAGGAAGTATAAGTAAAGGATTTGAGTATTCTAGTTTAAAATTTGCGATTATAAGTGACAAGGAAGTATTTGGAACCTATAAAAAGAAAAAAGTCAACAAGAAAAGAAAAGATGCAGTTAAGATAACCTCATTTACAGATTTAAAAATAGGAGATTATGTAGTTCATGAGTCTCATGGTATAGGAAAATATGTAGGAATAGATCAGCTAAATGTACAAGGCGTTAAAAAAGATTATATAGCAGTTAAATATTCAGGAGAAGATAGACTGTATGTTCCAGTTGATCAAATGAATTTGATACAAAAATATATAGGTGCTGATTCTGTAGAACCTAAGGTAAATAAGCTAAGTAGTGGAGATTGGGCTAAAACTAAAACTAAAGTGAAAAAAGCTATAGAAGATATGGCTAAAGATTTGATCAAGCTATATGCTACAAGAGAAACAGTAAAAGGCTATAAATTTTCGCCAGATACTCCTTGGCAGAAGCAATTTGAAGAGGCTTTTATTTATGAAGAGACAGAGGATCAATTAAGATGTATAGAAGAAATAAAAGTAGATATGGAAAAAGAAAGGCCTATGGATAGATTATTATGTGGAGATGTTGGATATGGAAAAACAGAAGTAGCAGTAAGAGCAGCATTTAAAGCAGTTATGGATGGGAAGCAAGTGGCATTCCTAGTTCCTACTACAATATTAGCACAGCAGCACTTTAATACTTTAGTGGAAAGATTCGCAAATTTTCCTGTAAAAATAGAGATGTTAAGTAGGTTTAGAACTCCTGGACAGCAAAAGAAAATTCTAAATGATTTAAAAAGTGGAAACTTAGATATAATAGTAGGCACACATAGATTACTTTCTAAAGATGTTAAATTTAGCGACTTAGGATTATTAATAGTGGATGAAGAACAAAGATTCGGAGTTAAACATAAAGAAGCTATAAAAATATTGAAGGAATCTATAGATGTACTAACGTTAACAGCTACACCTATACCGAGAACACTTCATATGTCACTTATAGGAATAAGAGATATGAGTATTTTAGAAGAACCACCAGAAGAAAGATATCCTATCCAGACTTATGTAGTTGAACATAATGAACAGATTGTAAGAGATGCAATTATAAAAGAGTTAAATAGAAATGGTCAGATATATATTTTATATAATAAGGTTCAAAGTATAGACCAATTTGCATCTAAAATACAAAACTTAGTACCTGAATCTAGGGTAGTAGTTGGACATGGACAAATGAGTGAAAGAGAGCTAGAGAGAGTTATGTTTGACTTTTTAGATGGAGAGTATGATGTTTTAGTATGTACAACTATCATAGAAACAGGATTGGATATTCCTAATGTAAATACTATAATAATTCATGACTCAGATAAAATGGGACTTTCACAGTTATATCAGTTAAGAGGTAGAGTAGGAAGATCAAATAGAGTTGCTTTTGCTTATTTTATGTATGAAAGAAATAAGGTATTGACAGAAGTAGCAGAAAAGAGATTAAAAGCTATTAAAGAATTCACAGAGTTTGGCTCAGGATTCAAAATCGCAATGAGAGATTTAGAAATAAGAGGATCGGGTAATTTACTAGGAGCAGAGCAGCATGTACAAATGTCCGCAATAGGGTATGACTTGTATGTTAAATACCTAGACGAAGCTATAAGAAAGTTAAAAGGCGAAGAAAGAGTAGAGCAAATAGATACTACTATAGAATTGAATGTAGATGGTTATATACCAGACAGATATATTAAAAATGAAGATCATAAAATTGAAATGTATAAAAAAATATCAGCTATTGAAAATAAATCTGACTATTCTGATATACTAGAAGAAATTATAGATAGATTTGGTGATGTTCCTAACCAGGTTACTAACCTGTTAAAGATATCTTATATTAAATCACTATGTAATAAGGCTAGAATATCTCATGTTACCCAGTCTGAATATATTGTAAAACTAGTATTCAATGAGTATAGAGATATGACACCAGAGCTTGTAAATGAGCTTTCACAAAGATTTGGTAGAAGAGTTGAATTTGATATTTCTAAAACTCCATATATCAAGTATAAGCTTATGAAACAAAAACAAAGTGATATACTAGAAGAATTAGAGGATGTTATTGGAAAAATTAGTAGTTTTCAGTCTTATGTATCTAAGCTATAATATAAAGTATGTCTATATATTACAAAGGAGATGATTTGGTTGATAAAAAAGTTTAATAAAAAACTTGTTGCTATAACATCAATGGTTGTTATAGGTACTATGATTGTAACAGGCTGTAGCAAGGCTGATACATCTAAAGAAGTAGCACGAGTAAATGGTAAAAGTATTTCAAGAACAGATTTTGATAAAAACTATCAGATGATGAAAAAAACATATGAAAGCCAATATGGTAAAGAGGTTTTCAATCAAAAAGATAAAGATGGAAAGACTATGGATCAAGCTTTAAAAGATAACATAATAGATATGCTTGTATTTCAAGAATTAGTAATTCAAGATGCTGAAAAACAAAAAATAAAAGTAAAAGATGAGGAAGTACAGAAACAAGTTGATAGTTTTAAAACTTTATTAGGAGGAGACGAAAAGTTTAAGGAGTTTTTAAAAAGCAACGATCTTACAGAATCATTTTTTAAAGAAAATCTAAAAAGAGAAATGATTACAGATAAATATAAAGAAAAATACATTAAAGATTTAAAGCTAACAGATAAAGAAATAAAAGAGTATTACGATAAAAATAAGAATAATCTTGAAGAAGTTAAGGCAAGCCATATTTTGGTAGATAAGGAAGGCGAAGCTAAAGAAATATTAAATCAAATAAAAAATGGTGCTAACTTTGATGAATTAACTAAGAAATCGAAAGAACCAAATGCAGCGGAAAGAAAAGGTGATCTAGGTTATTTTACAAGAGGTAAAATGGTTGCAGAATTTGAGAAAGCTGCTTTTACACTAAAACCTGGAGAAATAAGTGACGTTGTAAAAACTAAATATGGTTATCATATAATAAAAGTTACAGATAAAAAAAGTACACTAGAAGAATTAAAAGATACAATAGCTAAACAATTACAAGAAACTAAATATAATGATAAAATGCAAGAATTAAAGAAAGAAGCAAAGGTAGATATATTTTTAAAAACTGAAAAATCTAAATAATAATAAAGCCCCATTGATTTAAATCAATGGGGTTTTATTATTTAATTAAAATATATTAAATAAACTTGGAAGTTTTTTGTGTTTTTGAATTATTTAAGTAATAACTGGTAACAATAGAATTAAAGTATTACTTTAAAGGTTTACTTTAATAAAAACATAGTTTAAAATATAACTTTTAAAAAATTCCATTAATGTATAAAACAATAATAAAAGTAAAATACTAATAGAACAAAATATATTAGTAAGCTTAATATTTAAGGAGGTTTAAACGTGAAAGCGACAGGAATCGTTAGAAGAATTGATGACTTAGGTAGAGTAGTTATTCCAAAAGAGATCAGACGTACTTTAAGGATAAGAGAAGGTGATCCTTTAGAGATATTTACTGACAGAGAGGGAGAAGTTATACTTAAAAAATATTCTCCTATAAGTGAGTTAAGTGAATTTGCTACTGAATATGCAGAAGCATTGTATGAAAATATAGGATATACTACAGTTATATGTGATAGAGATAGTGTAGTAGCTGTAGCTGGGGGCTCTAAAAAAGAATATATGGATAAAAGAATCAGCTCAGAACTAGAAAGAATCATGGAGAGTAGAGAAAATTATGCTGCTGATGCTTCAAATAAACCTATTAGAGTATCAAGTGAAGATTTAAATCCAGATAAATACACAGCTCAAGTTATCATTCCTATAGTAACTCAGGGAGATCCTATAGGTGCAGTTGTACTTATATCAAAAGAAAGTGATGCTAGCATGGGAGAGTTAGAAATTAAGGTAGCTCAAACAGCTGCAGGATTTTTATCAAAACAAATGGAACAATAGAAATTATGAACTAGACCTATATTGAGTAGGTCTAGTTTTTTTATGTCATGATTTAGAATTGTAATATAATTAGGTTTATTATGTAATATAATTTTGATATAATACTCTTTGGTTGCTAAAAATTTGAAGACCTATACTTAGGGAGGGTATTTATGAGCAAAAATAACTTTCTAAAGGGGGCAGCAATATTAGGTATTGCTGGTATAATCGTAAAAATTATAGGCGCATTTTACAGAATTCCCCTTTCAAACATAATAACTACTGAAGGTGTTGGATATTATCAGTCAGCATATCCTTTTTATGTTTTACTGGTTGCAGTATCAACATCAGGATTTCCAACAGCCGTATCTAAACTTATATCAGAAAAAAGAGCCATAGAAGATTATAGAGGAGCACATAGAATTTTTAAGATATCCTTTTTAGGGTTTTTAATAGCAGGTGTAACAACCTCATTAGTGGTATTAATTTGGGCTAAATCAATAGCGATAAAGATAGGAAATGCAAATAGTTATTATTCCTTGCTAGGGTTAGTACCAGCTTTATTATTTGTTCCTATTATGTCTGCATTTAGAGGATACTTCCAAGGTGAGCAAAATATGGCCCCTACGGCTTTATCACAATTAGTAGAGCAAGTGTTTAGACTTTTAATAGGATTTCCGCTAGCATATGCGTTACTAAGTGAAGGGTTACCTCAGGCAGCTGGAGGAGCTTCTTTTGGAGCATCGGCTGGAGCTATAGGGGGAACATTATTAGTCATATTTATATATTCAAAACAAAGAAGAAAAAGAGTTAGAGAATTTAGGAATAGTATAGAATGTGAACCAGAAAGTACATCAACTATAATTAAAGATATATTAGCAATAGCAATTCCTATAACGATAGGAGCATCTATAGTTCCTATTACAAGTACAATAGATACTTGGATTATAATGAATAGACTTCAATCTATAGGATATACTGCTAAACAAGCATCAATGATGTTTGGACAACTTACAGGTAATGCACAAACTCTTATAAACTTACCTCAAGCATTATCTACAGCTGTAGCAATGAGTTTAGTACCAGCAATATCTGAATCTCTTGTAAGAAAAGACTACAAGGGTATGAAGAATATAACCAATTCAGGTATAAGAGTAACTTTACTTATGGGTCTTCCAGCAGCTATAGGATTGTTTGTATTATCAACACCAATAATAAATCTGTTGTATTTTAAGAATACTGTTGAAGAGCAATTAGGTGCAGGAATGCTTCTCCAAGTATTATCTATAAGTGTAATATTTTTAACATTAGTTCAGTCTTTAACTGCCATACTTCAAGGGGTTGGTAAGACGATGATACCAGTTAGAAACTTGGCTATAGGAGCAGTGGTTAAAGCAATATTAAGCTATACTTTAACAGGTATTCCTGCTATAAATATAAAAGGGGCAGCTATAAGTACAGTAGCTACTTATGTTGTAGCTTCATTCTTGAACTTTATATATGTTAAGAAGTATACTAAGGTTGACTTAAAGTTAATGGATACATTTATAAAACCAATAATATCAGTAACCTTAATGGCTATAGTAGTAAAAATCTCCTTTACATTTACTCAGTCTATGGTTGGAAGTAAATTGGCAACTATAATTGCAATTGGTATAGGTGGTATTGTTTATGGATTGGCTCTACTTGTAACAGGGTCAATTACTTCAGAGGACTTTGAGTTAATACCAAAAGGAGAAAAATTAGCACAAAAACTAAAATCTATAGGACTTTTAAGAAAATAATAAGCTAGGATTAATCCTAGCTTGTTTTATTAATCTGTAATGAAAAAGCATGGAATTGGATATAACTCATAATAAGGTAAGTATGCAATATTTAACTAACCTATCATTTTCATTTATTATTTTATACAATTTTGATATAATGTAATTCGGTGAAGGTTCTAATACTTGCCCTTAGGAGGATAACCATGAGTAAGAATAGTTTCTTGAAAGGAGCAGCAATATTAGGTATTTCTGGTATAATTATAAAGATTATAGGTGCATTTTATAGAATACCTCTTTCAAACATAATAACTACTGAAGGTGTTGGGTATTATCAAACTGTAAATCCCTATTATACTTTATTATTGGCAGTATCAACATCAGGACTTCCAACAGCTGTATCTAAATTAATAGCAGAAAAGAGAGCTATAAAAGATTACATAGGAGCACAGAAAATATTCAAAATATCCTTCTTGGGATTTTTAATAGCGGGACTAACAACTTCCATAGCTGTTCTTTTATTGTCTAAACCTATTGTAACTTATATGATAGGTAATGAAAATAGCTATTATTCACTATTAGCTTTAGTACCAGCATTATTATTTGTACCAATTATGTCTGCATTCAGAGGATATTTTCAAGGTAAACAAAATATGGTACCTACAGCTTTGTCACAACTTATAGAACAACTATTTAAGTTGATTGTTGGGTTTCCATTAGCATATTTGCTGCTAAGTAGTGGACTTCCAAAGGCAGCAGGAGGTGCTACTTTTGGAGCATCTGCAGGAGCTATAGTAGGAACAATTTTGATATTAATTATTTATTTTAAGGAAAGAAGAATAAGAGCTGAAGAAGCTCAAAAGAGTATAAAGTGTGAACAAGAAAGTACATCAAATATAATTAGAAATATATTAGCTATAGCAATTCCTATAACAATAGGAGCATCTATAGTGCCAATTATAAGTAGTATAGATACTGTAATAATTATGAAAAGACTTCAAGAAATAGGATATACTGCACAAGAGACTACACGCTTATATGGACAACTTACAGGAAATGCACAAACTCTCATAAACTTACCACAAGCATTATCTATAGCGGTATCAATGAGTTTAGTTCCAGCCATATCTGAAGCATTTGTGAGACGAGAGTATAATGATATAAAGAATCTGACTAATTCAGGTATAAGAGTAACCTTACTTATAGGATTACCATCAGCTATAGGATTATTTGTATTATCAACACCAATAATAAATCTGTTGTATTTTAAGAATACTGTTGAAGAGCAATTAGGTGCAGGAATGCTTCTTCAAGTATTATCTATAAGTGTAATATTTTTAACATTAGTTCAGTCTTTAACAGCTATACTTCAAGGAATTGGTAAGCCAATGATACCAGTTAGGAATTTAGCTATAGGTGCAGTGGTTAAGGCTGTATTAAGTTATACATTAACAGGTATTCCTGCTATAAACATAAAAGGGGCAGCTATAAGTACAGTAGCCACTTATGTTGTAGCTTCATTTTTGAACTTTATATATGTTAAGAAGTATACTAAGGTTGACTTAAAGTTAATGGATACATTTATAAAACCAATAATATCAGTAACCTTAATGGCCATAGTAGTAAAAATCTCCTTTACATTTACTCAGTCTATGGTTGGAAGTAAATTGGCAACGATAATTGCAATTGGTATAGGTGGTATTGTTTATGGATTGGCTTTACTTATAACAGGAGCAATTACTTCAGAAGATTTTGAGCTATTGCCAAAGGGAGAAAAATTAGCACGAAGACTAAAATCTATAGGACTTTTAAGAAAATAATAAGCTAGGTATAATCCTAGCTTATTTTGTAAACTATAATGAAGAGCGGAGGGATTTTAATGGCTAAAATAGTAATTATAGGATTAGGACCAGGAGATATAGGTTCTCTTACAATGGAAGCAGTAGAGAGAATAACTGATGGAAATAAAGTTTTTTTAAGAACAGATAAACATCCTACAGTAAAATACTTAAGAGAAAAACAAATAGATTATGAAACATACGATCACATATACGAAGAAGAAGAAGATTTTGATAAAGTATATCAAACAATTGTTAATGATTTATTTGAAAAATCTCAGAAATATGGTATTATAAATTATTGTGTACCAGGACATCCGCTAGTAGCAGAAAGAACAGTGTCGATTCTGATGGACATGAACAATAAAGGAATAATAGATTTAGATATTATTCCAGGACTTAGCTTTATAGAACCTGTAATATTATCAGTAGGCTGTGACCCTGTAAATGGGCTTAAGATTGTGGATGGTCTTGATATTTTAGAACAAAATATTGATATTAATGTTGATAATATCGTAACACAAGTTTATAATAGGGCTAGGGCTTCTGAACTTAAACTACAACTTATGGACATATATGGGGATGAATACCAAATATATGTAATAAAATCTGCAGGTATTAAAGAAGAAGAAAAAAAAGTTAAAATTCCTTTGTATCAGGTAGACAGGCTAGACTGGATTGACTATTTAACTAGTATGTATATACCTAAAATGAAAAAAGAAGAAAAAAATAAATATGATATGAATAATTTGCTAAGAATAATGGAAATATTAAGAAGTAAGGAAGGATGTCCCTGGGACGCGAAACAAACTCATGAGTCTTTAAGACAATATTTAATAGAAGAAGCATATGAAGTAGTTGACGCAATAGATAGCGAAGATATAGATGGAATAGTAGAAGAATTAGGGGATGTATTGTTACAAGTTGTTTTTCACAGTCAAATAGGTAAAGAAGAAGGATACTTTAACATATGGGATGTTATATCTGGTATATGTAACAAGCTAATATCTAGACATCCTCATGTATTTTCCGATTATCAAGCTAATAATTCACAAGAAGCACTTGAAAGTTGGAATGAAATAAAGGCCAAAGAAAAAGACTTCAAAACCTATACAGACAGACTTAAAGACGTACCAAGAGTTCTTCCTGGACTTATGAGGAGTTACAAGATACAAAAAAGAGCTGCAGATGTAGGGTTTGACTGGAATGATATTTCAGGAGCTATTGAAAAGCTTCATGAGGAGTTTCAAGAAGTTCAGTATGAACTTAATGAAAACAACAAAGAAAGAATTGAAGAAGAAATAGGAGATTTTATTTTTGCCACAGTTAATGTTTGTAGATTTTTAGATATTGATCCTGAAAATGCTTTAAATAAAGCTATAAACAAATTTATAGAAAGATTTGAATTTATAGAAAAAGAGAGCATAAAGATGGATAAAGATATTAAAACTATGAATCTAGAAGAGATGAATTCTCTTTGGGATAAGGCAAAAATACATAAAATTTCAAAAAAAAATTAAAAATAATGTAATTTAGAAGGAATTTAACTAAAAAAATAGAATAGTTAAATACGTATTTTACGTATTACTAGATTTATTTTTAAATTTTAAAATTGAAAATGAGGAGGTTTTATCTATGAATAAAGCTGAATTGGTTGCTAGCATAGCAGAAAAAAGTAACTTAACTAAAAAGGATGCAGAAAATGCTCTTAACGCTTTCATGAAAAGCATAGAAGAAGCATTATCTGGTGGTGACAAAGTACAATTAGTAGGATTTGGAACTTTTGAAGTTAGAGAAAGAAAAGCTAGAGAAGGTAGAAATCCTAGAAATCCAGAAGAAATAATAAAAATACCAGCTTCATCAGCTCCAGTATTCAAAGCTGGAAAATCATTAAAAGAAGCAGTTAATAACAAGTAAAGATCAGGTCAAAGACCTGATTTTTTCTTGCCTGTGATTATGACTATTAATAACTATAATTAAAATATAAAAATCATGGTATATAAACATATATAGATAGATTCTATAACCATTAAAGCTATAAAATAAGAAGTTTTAGGGGGAATACTGTGAGAATAGATAAATTTTTAAAAAATGCTAGAATAATTAAGAGAAGGACTATTGCAAAGGAAGCATGTGAGCAAGGTCGTGTATTAGTTAATGGAAAAGAAGCAAAACCAGGAACAGAGGTCAAAATTGGTGATAAGATAGAACTGAATTTTGGAACTAATACAGTAAAAATAGAAGTAATAGAGATATTAGAGCATGTTCCTAAAGATAAGGCACAAGATTTATATAGAAATTTATAGATTTACATTAATAAATATAGGGTGTTAGCTATAAAATATTATGTTCATATTTTTTATAGCTAACACCCTATATGTTTTACAGTATCATAAAATTACTTTTAAAGGCATACTCTTTAACATAAAGTATGTTAGGAGGAGTACAATGAGCGAAAAAAATATAGCATCTAAAAATCAGAATATAATACTGGAAGATAGATCCAAATTAAGTATTTCTGGAGTGGAACATGTGGATAATTTTAACGAAAATACTATAATATTAGGTACTATCAAGGGAGGAATGACAATAAAAGGTGAAGATCTAAATATAAGTAAGCTTAATTTAGATGATGGGAATGTAATTATACAAGGGGTAATTAATAGTATTATATATAGCAATAAAGAAGCATCAAGTGGTAAGGGAGGGCTCTTAGGTAAAATGTTTAAATAGTATAAGTATAATTGATTGTAGCTATTATTGAGGTGATTTGATGGACACTTCCGTTCAAAAACAAATATATATTTTCCTAGCCACACTATATGGTGGAATAATAATGGCTTTTATATATGATTTATATAGAATATTTAGATATTACTCCAAACCTAAAAAAATTGCTACTTTTATAGAAGATTTTATTTTTTGGATGATAGTATCTATAGTTGCAGTTATAATTCTTATATTTAGTAGCTGGGGAGAATTGAGAGGATATGTTTTTTTAGGATTCATAAGTGGAGCTTTATTATATAATAAGTTATTAAGTAGATTTATAATAACTTCCTTGGTGAATTTAGTTAATCTAATTATAAAGGGTCTAAAAAAATTAATAGATACTATAATAGCTCCTTTTCTAATTATGAAAAAATATCTAGTAAAGCCATACAAAAAAGTCAAAAAATATTTAAGGATTCCTTCCATTTTTTTTGGTAATATAAAAAAGTATATAAAAAATATAATAATGAAAAAAAAATAGATATGAAAAATTAAAGGAATTTGTGCTATCTATATAGAATTTTTTTGGTATTAAAACGTGCTATGTAAGGAGGAATTCTATGAAAAACGATAAGAGAAGTAAAAGAAGCAAGAGACCTAATATATGGGGCTTTGTGTTCATAGTTTTGATGATTTACACGGGTACTGTGTTTATGAAACAAGAGAGTATAATAAGACAATTAAATAATGAGAAATTAGAAAAGAAAAAAGAAGTAAAAGTTTTAGAGAAACAAATAGGAGAGATAAAAGATAAAATAGATAAAAAAAGTGACATTAAAGTTATAGAGAAATTTGCTAGAGAAGAACTAAAGATGGTTAGACCTAATGAGATTATATATATAGACAAAAATCAGGAAAAACAAAAATAAGAAAGGGGCATGAATAACTAATTTTTCAAGATTGACATATTTATAGTTATAATATATACTTAAGAAGGTTAAAAGAGATAAATTTTAAAGGAGGAGTATTTAACTTATGCCCGTTCTAGTAGGTAATGTAGTTGAAGGTACAATTACAGGAATAACTAATTTTGGTGCGTTTGTTCAACTACCAGAAGGAAAGACAGGATTAGTTCACATATCTGAAATATCACATGATTATGTTAGTAATGTGAGTGAATATTTAAAGAAAGATCAAAAAGTTAAGGTAAAAGTTATATCAATAAGTGAAGAAGGAAAGATAAGTTTATCTATAAGACAAGCAGAGCCAAAAAAGACATCAAGAAAACCAGCAGAAATAGATTGGGCCAAAAATAATGATAGGCACAAAAGTATGTCTTTCGAAGATAAAATGGCAAAATTTTTAAAAGACAGTAGTGAAAAGCAAGAGCAACTAAAAAAGAAAGATTCTAAAAGAGGATTTTCACAACGAGGTCGAAAAATATAGCATAGAATATAACTGGGTTATACCCAGTTTTTTAGTTTTTTGAATATAATTAATATATTTTTTAAAACTTTTTAACGACAAAAACGTACTTAAACATTACTTGAAAAATAAGTGATATTAAGGTTTAAAGGCTGAACAGGATTTTAGCTGAGATACTACAGTTCTTTTATCTTTTTTTGTATAAAGATTTATAAAAAAATAAATTTGACTATAACATAATATTAAGTTAAAGGTCGCCAACTCAAATGGATAGATAGATAAGTACAAAAAAGTACATAAAATAAATTTAAAATCACTTTATACTTATGCTTACAATTACATGTCGATTGTACATATTATGAGGAATAGAGCGTATAAATATAATTTAATAAAATGACTTAAAATTAACTTTAAGTAACTTTAATATAAGGAATAGTATCATTTTTTATAAAAGATCATGGACTATTGTCTAAATGTAAATTATTGAGTACAACTTGTATTGACAAATATCTTACATATCCTTTGCTAAAATGACTTCAGAGTGAAATCGAAGTAACATTATTTTAGGAGGAGTGTTATATATGATTAATAAGTTGGGGATATTAGATGCCAATACAAAAAATGAAAGGTTAAGAAAAGATATTTTCAAAAACTCCAAAGAATTTTTTAGTAATTTAAAATTAAACTCTATATTTATTCACTGTATAGTTTTATTGTTATCAAGAGCTACAGTAATGGAAAACTTAACTCCATTTGGTATAGCTTTCATGACAGCATATATAAGTAAGTTCAGTGCGATGTTAAGTATTCCATTGATGGCTTCTATAGGAGTAATAAGTGTACATGGAATTAAATCTATACCTTACTTAGGAACAATATGGTTCATTTTTGCTACTTATAAAGTTACGAGAAAGAAATTTGAAAACAATACTATAAAATTTGCATTGTTTGGAGTAGCAACTTTTATAATAACTAAATCAATATATATATTAATCACAGATTATTTTTTATATGATATTCTAGTTACAATATTTGAAGGAATTATAACATTTACTTTGACTTACATATTTAGCTATAGTATATCGACTATAAAAAATGAATATAACAGAGTATTTACAAATGAAGAAATAATTTGTGGAGCTATAATGTTAGCTTTGGCGATATCAGGATTTAATAATTTATCGTTATATGGTGCTTCAATAAAAAATATAGTTGGTGTGGTCTTAGTTATATTATTTTCATACAATAAAGGTACATCTGTGGGAACTACAGTAGGTATTACAGTAGGAGTAGTGACAGCAATGTCTAATAACAATTTGCCTTTTGTAATTTCTGTCTATGGATTTGGAGGATTAGTTTCGGGATTATTTAAGGATTTAGGGAAAATAGGAAGTAGTCTAGGATTCTTTATAGGTGCTTCTATAATGTCATTTTATATAAATGGAAGTTTGGAAAGTGTATTGAAAATAAAAGAAACGCTAATAGGACTGATTATATTTTTATTATTATCTAAGATATTAAAAGCTTTTAATAGTAAGATAATCATAGGAGTTTCAAAATCTACACAAATAGAAGAAGCATATAGTAACAGGCTAAAGGATATTACTCATAAGAGATTAACGGAAATATCTCAAGTATTTAATGAACTATCAGCTACATTTCAAAAAGCATCTGATAAAAACGTGTTAGTTGAACAAAAGGATATTTCTAAGTTTGTAGATACAGTAGTTAATGATGTTTGCTCTAATTGTAGTTTGTGTAACTTTTGCTGGAAAGCAGATTTCTATATTACTTATCAAGATATGTTTGATATTATGAATCATATAGAACTCAAAGGAAATATAGACATAAGGTCTTTACCTCAAAACTTTAAGAAAAGATGTACTAAGCCAGATTTAATAGCAAATAAATGTAATAACCTTTTTGAAACGTACAAGCTTAACTATAAATGGGAAAATAAAATACTAGAGAGTAGACAATTAGTTTCTCAACAACTTGAAGGAGTATCTAAGATTATAAAGGATTTGGCAAATCAAATAGATAATGATGTGAGATTTAAACAAGATGTTGAAGGGACAATCTATACAGGACTAAGAAACTTAGGCATAGATGTTTTAGAGGTTATAGTAACAGAAACAGATGATGATGATTTTGAGATATTTTTAGATATTTCATCAACATGTGATAGAAATAAAATAAAGAAAATTTCATCTATAGTTTCTGATCTAATTGGAATAGAGCTTACTAGTGATAAGTTTTATTCAAATGTTAACTATGAAGAGGAAATAACAAAATTAAAGCTTGTAAAAGGAAATCGATTTGGAGCAATAACTAAAGTTTCTAGACTAGATGAAGGATTTAATCATGTTTCAGGTGATAGTTATACATTTGGGGAAAGACAAAATAATTACTTTGTTGCTCTAAGTGATGGTATGGGTATGGGATATAAGGCTAATCAAGAAAGTAATATAACTATATCTCTACTAGAAAAATTCCTTGAAGCAGGATTTGACAAAGAAGTAGCACTTAAAACTATAAATTCTATATTGGTACTAAAGTCTACTGATGAAATGCTTGCTACTATAGATATGTCTATTCTAGATCTATATAGAGGTAAAACTCAATTTATAAAGATAGGATCAGCACCTACTTTCATAAAAAGAAAGGATAGAGTTGATGTGATAAATTCACATTCATTACCTGTTGGAATATTAAAGGATGTTGATTTTCAGGTATATGAAGAAGATCTAGATGACGGTGACTTTATAATAACTATGTCAGATGGAATACTAGATGCTAATGAATTTACAGATGATAAGGAAAAATGGATGTCAGATATTATTTTAGACATAGACACATTAAATCCACAAAAAATGGCAGATAAAATACTGGACGCAGCAATAGATATAAGTGAAAGCTCAAAAAGAGATGATATGACTGTTTTAGTTACAAAAATTTGGAAAAGAGTCTAGAATATATAGATTTACCTATAGCCCCCTAAACTTTTATAAAAGATAGATGAATAATTCATCTATCTTTTTTGCCTTAATTAAAAATAATTTCATTGTATAAAATGGTTTAAATTTCCTTTGATTGTTAATAATAAGAAAGAATAAAAAATATAAAAGCTAGGGGGAATAGCTATGGATAAAAATATAGAATTTAAGCAAATTATACTAGTTACTGATGGTGAATCAAATATTGGAGGAGATCCTACTATAATTGCGAAGGAAGGAAATGAAAGGGGAGTAGCAATAAGTACTATAGGAATTATAAGCAACGAAGAAAAAGAAGAATCTCTTGCTGAAATACAAGATATAGCTACTTTAGGTGGAGGTGTATGGGAATATACGAACATACAGGAGTTAACTTCAGCAATGAGTATGGTAACTATGAAATCAGTATATAAAACAATAGAAGAAGCAGTTAATAAAGAATTGAAGGAAATAGTTGGAACAGAGTTAGATGAAATACATCCAAGTTCTAGAAAAAAAATAACAGATGTTATAGATAAGCTAGGTGATGAAATAGATATAAAATCTTGTGTGATTATAGATTGTAGTGGAAGTATGAAAAACAAAATAAATATTGCCAAAAGTAGTATATTGAATTTGCTTAGAGTCTTAAATGGAAGAAAAGGTAAAACTGAAATTTCTGTTATAGGATATCCAGGACATAAAGGACAGGATTTCAATATACTATGTAATTTTACTGAAAATATAGTGGAACTAGAGAAAGCACTTCAGAAAATAGAAATTGGAGGAAGAACTCCTACAGCATCAGCACTAAAAGCAGGTATACAGCTTCTAGTTATGGATAGAGAAGATGAGGATATAGAAGAATTTAAAGAAGATGGAATATTAAGTAGCAATATTATATAAAGTATAGGCCTACATATCCTATTAAGGTATGTAGGCTTATACATGGAAAGGATGTAATTATACTATGATTTATACTACACAAAGTATTATAGGTAAATGGAATAAGAAGAAATATACTATAATAAAAAAACTTGGACAGGGAGGCGTAGGAACTGTCTATAAAGTAAAAGATGAATTAGGTACATATAAAGCACTAAAAATTAGTAATGATATGAATTCTATAACAAGAGAATATGAAAATATGAAAAAATTAAAGGGAATAAGTTGTACACCTAGTGTTTATGATATAGACGACTATGAAGAATATGGAAAAATCTATTATTTTCTTGTTATGGATATTGTAGAAGGATATAATTTAAAAGAAGCTATAAGATTAACGAAGTTAAAATTAAATGATATTTTGATAATAGGGATAACACTTTTAAATTCTCTTGAAGGCATATATAATTTAGGATATATATATAGTGATATAAAACTAGAAAATATAATGATAGATAAAGTTAATAAGAATATATTATTAATAGACTATGGAAGCGTTATTGAAAATAAATATTGTATAAAAGAATATACACCAACTTATAATATGGCATCTTGGGGAATTGGATTGAATAAAGGGTATACTTCAAATTTAATATTTAGTGTGAATATGATAATAGTTAGTATGTTGTTAGGGAAAGAATATACCCCATTAGTTGATAATATATGGGATGTAAAAAACTCAATTAATAAATTAAAGATAAATACAAGTCTAAAAAAAATATTAATTAAGGCTTTAAATGGGAAATATGATATAATTAATAATTACAAAGAAGATTTAAAGAATAAAATATGCATTAAAAAAGATATACATAAAACTACATATGACTTAAAAGTGGACATGATAGATATGATATTAGCTGGGAGTATTTGCTTTGTCATAGCTGTATTAATCTTAGGAATAAAATAGTATAGCTTAAAAGGAAAATAGAAAGCATATGTAGAATTTTATTTAATTATAATATACTATTAGGTGATAACTGATGAAGCATATAGTTAAGAATACGATAATACAATACAATCTCATTGAAAAAGATGATAATATTATTATAGGAGTGTCTGGAGGTCATGACTCTATGACACTTCTATATGTTCTTATGGATCTTTCAAGTAGTATTAACTTTAAAATTCATGTTGCTCATGTGAACCATGGGGTAAGAGGGGAAGATGCTGATGAAGATGAAAAATACGTAAAGAAGGTTTGTAGCGACTTTAATATACCATTTTACTCTAAGAAAGTTAACATGGATGAATATGCTAAAAAATATAAACTTACTAAAGAAGAGGCAGGAAGAGAAATAAGATACTCATTTTTTAGAGAAATATTAAATAGATTTAAGAAAGGTAAAATAGCAGTAGCTCATAATAAAAATGACCAGGCAGAAACACTTATTATGAGATTTATAAGAGGTACAGGAATAGATGGTCTTAGAGGCATGGAATATAAAAATGGTGATATTATAAGACCTTTATTAGATGTAGGAAGAGAAGAAATAGAAAAATACTGTGAAGAAAATAATATAGAACCTAGAATAGATAGAACTAACTTTGAGACTATTTATGGAAGAAATAAAGTAAGACTAGAACTAATACCATACATAGTAGAGAATTTTAATTTAGGAATTATAGATACTTTGTCAAGAACTTCAAAAATTATGAAAAATGATAGCGATTTCTTGATAAGTTATACAAAAAAATGCTATGAAGACATAGTTATTATGGAAGACGAATTATCAATACATATTAACAATGAGAAGTTTTTAAAACTACATAATGCTATAAGAAATAGAGTTTTAAGATATTCCTTAGAAAAAATAAATGGTAATTTACAAGGAATAGAAGAAAAACATATAAAAGATATAATAAAATTAGCTAACTCCAAAACTACAGGTAAGCTTATAAATATATCTAATAATATAATTGTAAGAAAAAATTACAATAATTTAATCGTAGAAAAAAATGCAATAAGAGAAAGAATCAGTTATAATTATAAAGTGGGTATAAACACTGTAACATTGATAGAGGAGCTAGATGCTAAAATAGAGGCAAAAATATTGCCCGTATCTTTAATCGATCTTAATTTTAGTAATAGATTTATTAAATATTTTGATTATGATAAATTAAGTGATAATATCTATATAAGAAATAGAAAGAATGGAGATAGATTTACTCCAATGGGTATGAATGGTAGTAAAAAGCTTAAAGACTTCTTTATAGATGAAAAGATACCAAAAGAATATAGAGATATAATCCCTATTATAGAACATGATGGGGATATAATGTGGATTGTAGGGTATAGGATAAGTGAAAAATATAAAATTACTTCTAATACTAAAAATGTACTAGTTTTAAAATACATAAATACTTAGGCTTTATACTTTAATAAAAATTTAAATTTCAAAGAATTAAAAGGAGGAGAACTATGCAAAAAGATATAGAAAAAGTGCTCGTATCAAAAGAACAATTAGAAGAAAAAACTAAGGAAATTGGAAAACAAATTTCTGAAGACTATAAAGGAAAGAAATTAGTTCTTATAGGAGTATTGAAAGGAGCTTTTGTATTTTTAGGAGATCTAGTAAGAAATATAGATATTCCACTTGAAATAGACTTTATGGCTGTATCAAGTTATGGAAACTCTACAGAATCTTCAGGAGTAGTGAGAATTTTAAAAGATTTAGATTTAACTATAGAAGGAAAGGATATATTAATAGTTGAGGATATAATAGATACAGGACTTACATTAAGTTACTTAGTTAGCAACTTAAAATCTAGGGGAGCCAATAGTGTAAAAATATGTACTTTACTTGATAAGCCAGAAAGAAGAAAAATAGATGTAGAATTAAAGTATAAGGGATTTGATATACCAGATGAATTTGTAGTAGGATATGGAATTGATTTTTCAGAAGGATATAGAAATTTACCAGATGTATGTATCTTAAAAGAGGAAACATACTCAAAATAAAAGGTCGTTGTAACATTTTTACATTTGTGGTACAATGAATAAATATTATAATGGCACTTTGAAAGGAGGACTATAGTTGAGGAAGTTTTTTAGAGGTATAAGCTTTTATTTGCTTATATTCATAGCTTTAGCGTTTTTAGTAACGTTTGTCTCAAAGGATTTTAATCAACCGAAAACTATAGGTTATACACAACTTATTAAAGAAATTGATAAAGAAAATGTAAAGTCAATAACAATTGTTAAAGACGGTACAGTAAAAGGAAAACTTAAAAATGGAACAAATTTTTCACTAGTATTACCTGTTACTCCAGATACTTTTTATAATGATCATTTAAAGACACCTATATCTGAAGGGAAAATAACTCATATAGCAGGTGAACAAGAACCAGAAACACCTATATTCTTGTCATTTTTACCAACCATATTTATTATCCTTGTGTTTATAATATTTTGGTTTGTTTTTATGCAACAATCTCAAGGTGGCGGTAGTCGTGTAATGTCATTTGGTAAAAGTAAAGCTAAGATGCATAAAGACGATACCAAAAAAGTAACATTTGCAGATGTAGCTGGATTAGAAGAAGAAAAAGAAGAACTAAAGGAAATAGTGGATTTTCTTAAAAATCCTAAAAAATATATAGAATTAGGTGCCAGAATACCTAAAGGAGTTTTAATGGTAGGTCCTCCAGGTACCGGTAAAACTTATTTATCAAAAGCAGTTGCAGGTGAAGCAGGAGTTCCGTTCTTCAGCATAAGTGGTTCAGACTTTGTTGAAATGTTTGTTGGAGTGGGTGCTTCTCGTGTAAGAGATTTATTTGAGCAAGCAAAGAAAAATTCACCTTGTATAATATTTATAGATGAGATAGATGCGGTAGGAAGAAGAAGAGGAGCTGGCCTAGGTGGAGGTCATGATGAAAGAGAACAAACACTAAATCAACTATTAGTTGAAATGGATGGATTTGGAGAAAATGAAGGAATAATCATGATAGCAGCTACAAATAGACCTGATATTTTAGACCCAGCATTATTAAGACCTGGAAGATTTGATAGACAGGTATATGTTGGAGTTCCGGATATAAAAGGTAGAGAAGCTATACTAGGAATTCATACTAGAAGCAAACCTCTAGAAGAAGATGTTGACTTAAAAGTAGTTGCTAGAAGAACACCAGGATTTACTCCAGCTGACTTAGAAAATTTAGTTAATGAGGCAGCGCTATTAGCTGCTAGGAAAGACTTAAAGAAAATTCCTATGAGCCTTATTGAAGAAGCATCTACTAAAGTTATAGCTGGACCAGAAAAGAAAAGTAGAGTTATAAGTGAAAAAGAAAGAAGGCTTACTGCTTATCATGAAGCAGGTCATGCTTTAGCTTCAAGACTTATTCCAGGGGCAGATCCTGTGCATATGGTAACTATAATACCTAGAGGAAGAGCTGGAGGATTTACTATGAATCTTCCAGAAGAAGATAGATACTATTCTACAAAAACTGAAATGGAAAATCAAATAGTAATACTTCTAGGTGGAAGAATAGCAGAAAAATTAGTTTTAAAAGATATAAGTACAGGAGCACAAAATGACCTAGAAAGAGCTACTAGCATTGCTAGAGATATGGTTACACACTATGGTATGAGTGATAAGTTAGGCTCTATGACTTATGGAGCAGATGATGATGAAGTATTTATAGGAAGAGACTTAGCTAGAAGTAGAAACTATAGTGAAGAAGTAGCTGCTTCTATAGATAAAGAAATGAGAAATATAATAGATAAAGCTTATAATAAAGCAGAAGAGCTTTTAAAAGAAAATATCGATAAACTTCATAAACTATCAGAAGCATTATTAGAAAAAGAAACACTAGATGCTAAAGAGTTTGAAAGAATATTTGTTGAAGCATAACATTATCAATTTAAAAGAAGACTGATATCAGTCTTCTTTTTTTTGTTGAATTATATTATATTAAACTTATGATACTAATAATGTTGATAAATGTACTAAGGAGATGGTAAAACTTGAAGGAAGCCATAATACGAATACTTAAAGAAAATGAAGAGGAGTTTATTTCAGGACAAGAGATAAGTAATAAGCTAAATGTAAGCAGAACTGCAATATGGAAGTATATTAAATTATTAAAAGAAGAAGGATATAATATAGATTCTGTATCTAGAAAAGGATATAGACTGTTATCTTCACCAGATATAGTTACATATGAGGAAATAAAACCGTTTTTGAATACGAAAAATATAGGGAAAAAAATAATACATTTTGATTCTATAAATTCTACAAACATAAAAGGAAAAGCTCTTGCTGACAATGGAGAAGAAGAGGGAGTTGTAGTTATTGCAGAAGAGCAAACAGGAGGAAAAGGACGGTTAGGAAGAAATTGGGTATCCCCGAAAGGAAAAGGAATATGGATGAGTATAATTTTAAGACCTAATATAGATCCCATGGATGCTACTAAGATAACACAAATAGCAGCTGCATCGGTATATACTGGATTAGAAGAAATAGGTATAGAATCACATATAAAGTGGCCTAATGATATAGTTTTAAATGGGAAAAAAATATGCGGTATTCTTACTGAAATGAGTGGAGAAATGATAAAAATAAACTATTTAGTAGTAGGAATAGGGATAAATGCTAATATAGATTATAATGACTTTCCTAAAGAGGTAAGGGAAAAGGCTACTTCTATAAAAGAAGAATTAGGAAAAGAAGTTAGTAGAAAACAAATAATAGGGAATATATTAAATAACTTTGAAAAATTATATAATGAATTTTTAGAAAAGGGAAACATAGAATCTTCAATAAAAATATGTAGAGATAGGTCTATATTAATAGGTAAGAAGATAAAGATAATATCTAAGGGAAAAGAGATAGAAAGATTAGCAGTTGATATAACAGATACTGGCGAGTTAATAGTAAAAGATAATCTAGGAGAAATAACAAAAATAATATCAGGAGAAGTTTCAGTCAGGGGGATAAATGGGTATGTATAAGGGATATATAACTGATATACATGGAATAAAAGTAGGCCATGCTCAAGACTTACAAGGAATGACAGGGTGCACTGTTATAATGTGCGAAGAGGGTGCTACGGCTGGTGTTGAAGTAAGAGGCTCGGCTCCTGGAACTAGAGAGACAGATTTGTTAAAGTCGGAAAATGCAGTAGATAAGGTACATGCAGTTGTATTATCAGGGGGAAGTGCATTCGGACTAGATGCATCTTCTGGGGTTATGAAGTACCTTGAAGAAAAAAATATAGGATTTGATGTTGGCATAACGAAAGTTCCTATAGTATGTAGTGCAGTGATATTTGATTTGGGTATAGGAGATTATAAAATAAGACCAGACCTCCATATGGGATATGAAGCATGTAAAAGTGCGTCCGAGAATGAAAATAGACAAGGGAATATAGGATGTGGAACAGGAGCCACAATAGGTAAAATATTAGGAACAGAATGCTCTATGAAGTCAGGAATAGGTAGTGCAAGTATAAATATAGGAGAATTATGGGTTGGAGCTATAATAGCTGTAAATAGTTTTGGTGATGTATATGATTACAAAACAAACACTTTAATGGCAGGAACTATAGATTCAAATACTAAAAAACTATGTAATTCTTATGAAGTAATGCAAAAGAGTAAATATCTTAAAGGATTTTCAGGAAAGAACACCACTATAGGAGTAGTAGCTACTAATGCTATCTTAAATAAATCTCAAGCAAACAAAGTAGCTCAGTTAGCTCAAAATGGATTAGCTAGATCAATAAATCCTATTCATACTATGTTTGATGGAGATACTATTTTTACAATGGCTACTAATAAAGTTAAAAGTGATATAAATCTAGTAGGGACTTTAGCTACTGAAGTTGTATGTATGGCTATTTCAAATGCTATAAAGTCAGCTGAAAGATATGATAAGTTTTATTGTTGGAAGGATATACAACAAAAAGTGTAGATATATTTATTGAATAAAAAATGTAAAACTGCTAGAATATAATGAGGTAAAATGGCTAGTATCTTTAATAGAACTAGACTATTTGATTTATGTTTATAGCAAAATAAATAGTAAATACGACTAGTATCCTAATTAGGAACTAGAACGGGAGGTTTTTTTATGATAAAACAAAATAGTAAAACATCTTTTTCGTTAAGAAAGTTAACTATTATTGGAGTATTAGGAGCTATATCAGCTATTCTGGGAATGACACCTATAGGTTTTATCCCAGTAGGACCTACTAATGCAACTATAATGCATATTCCAGTAATAATAGGTGCAATACTTGAAGGACCAGTTGTTGGTGCTATGGTAGGAGTTATATTTGGAATATTTAGCATAATAAGATCTATAACGGCTCCTACGGTTATTTCACCAGTATTTTATAATCCACTGGTTTCAATATTACCTAGGGTTTTAATAGGTATAACTTCTTACTATACTTTTATAACATTAAAAAAAGCTGGTAAGAGACTTTCAACCATAGTTGTAACTTTAGTATGGAGTGGAGTTATAGTATACTTAATAAGAAATTTTGTAATACAATTAAATTCATATAATACGAATGAAATTGGACTTTGGCAGTTAGTTTTCAGTGGGTTATTAATAATAATTACGTTATTAATAGGATATTTTTCATATAAAAAATTTAAAGAACAGTCTATAGAAGTAGTTTTATCAGCAGTAGTAGGTACTCTTACAAACACAGTTGGAGTGCTGGGGATGATATACTTACTATACGGAAAATGGTTTGTAGAGAAAACAGGAGGTAATCCTGAAATGGTGGGAAAAACAATACTAGGAGTAGCTATAGCAAATGGTATACCAGAAGCAATAGTAGGAATGCTTATAGTCACTAGTGTTGTTATCGGAATAAAAAGAACAGATAAGAGATAAATCCTATTTTATATATATTAAAGAGGTGAACCAATGATTTTAGTTTGTGATGTAGGAAATACTAACATAGTACTAGGAGTATATGATAAAAACAAGTTATTAAAATCTTGGAGAATAGCTACAGATAGAGATAAAACATCAGATGAGTATGGTGTTTTAATTAGACAACTATTTGAACATAGTACAATGGATATAAATAATATAGAGTCAGTAGTAATATCTTCAGTAGTACCTACAATAATGTATTCATTACAAGCCATGAGCAAAAAATATTTTAATACAGAACCTATAGTTGTTGGGCCTGGGATAAAAACAGGTATAAACATTAAATATGATAATCCTAAAGAAGTAGGTGCAGATAGAATAGTTAATGCTATTGCAGCATATGAAAAATATGGTGGACCTTTGATTATAGTAGACTTTGGAACGGCTACTACGTTTTGTGCAATATCTGAGAATGGTGACTATATAGGTGGAGCAATATCACCAGGTATAAGAATATCAAGTGAAGCTTTATTTAATAGAGCTGCTAAGCTTCCAAAGGTAGAGCTTATTAAACCTAAAAATATTATAAATAAAAACACAGTTAGTAGTATGCAGTCAGGTATAATATATGGATATGTTGGTCTTGTAGATTATATTGTTAGTCAAATGAAATCAGAGATGAATCAAGAAATGAAAGAAGTAGTAGCTACTGGTGGGCTATCAAGCTTAATTGCTAGTGAATCTAAAACTATAACTAAAGTAGATAAAATGTTAACACTAGATGGGCTTAGAATTATATATGAGAACAATAAATAAGAAATCTTAAAAAATAATATTTAAATATATAAAACAAGTCTGTTCATAAAAGTAGATTAAAAAACTACTTATTTGGACAGACTCTTTATTTTAGAGTATAAATACAGGTATAATTATAAAAAGTAGAAAACTATACACAGGAGTGGTTAAATGAAGATAGGTAGTTTAGAGTTTGAAGACAATGTATTTCTAGCTCCTATGGCAGGAGTTACAGATTTAACTTTTAGACTTATATGCAAAGAAATGGGAGTAGGTCTTCTTTATACTGAAATGATAAGTAGCAAGGGACTTTACTTTAACGATAAAAAAACACATGAACTTATGAAAATTGAAGAAAAGGAAAAGCCAGTAGCATTGCAGATATTTGGGTCAGATCCGGAAGTAATGGCTAATATTACTAATGATAAGCTTAACAAAATAGATGACTTTGCAATTGTAGATATAAATATGGGATGCCCTGCGCCTAAAATAGTTAAAAATGGCGATGGAAGTGCTCTTATGAAAACTCCAAAACTTATAGGTAGGATAGTGAAAGAAGTAGTTAAATATTCAAATAAGCCTGTTACTGTTAAGATAAGAAAAGGATGGGATGATAATAATCAAAATGCTGTAGAGGTTGCTAAAATAATAGAAGATGCAGGTGCCTCAGCAATAACCGTGCATGGAAGAACTAGAGAGCAATTTTATTCAGGAAAAGCAGACTGGGATATGATAAGAAGAGTTAAAGAAAATATATCTATACCAGTTATAGGAAATGGAGATGTATTTGTACCTGAAGATGGTAAAAAACTTATAGAAGAAACTGGATGTGATGCTATAATGATAGGACGAGGGGCTAGGGGGAATCCTTGGATATTTAAAAGAACCTTACACCTATTAAAAACAGGGGAACTTTTACCTGAACCTTCAGATGAAGAAAAAATAGATGTATGTATAAAGCATCTAAATTTACTATGTACAATTAAAAATGAGAAAATAGCAGTAAAAGAAATGCGAAAACATATAGCCTGGTATATAAAAGGCATGAAAAATTCTGCTGAAATGAGAAACAAGATTAATACGATATCAGATAAAGATGAATTAGAAGAGATTCTTTATAGATATAAACAAAATTCTTAATACTGAAATCTTACTAGTGTTTTTTATTTTATATAATTATAACTAGAGGAATATATTACTATAAAGTTTCATATAATACCTTTACACAATGAATGAAATATAAGGAAAGGGGTATTTTAAAGGATGTCTGGGTGAATTTATAAGAGTGTTAGATGCTGGGTTATATAAGGAATATATATTTAATCAAGGTATTTACAAATATGTTCCTAATAAACTGCTATTGAAACTTCAAAAAAACATTAAGCCTAGAATAGTATGTGAGTATACAAGTAAGAGTAAAAACAAGACTTTAGGATATGGAATAGGAATATCTTTGTCTAGAGAATCAATGTCAGAAGAAAAATATATAAAAAAGATAATAGAGTCTATCAAGAAATTAAAAAACGATAATACTAGATATATTATATTAGATGGAGTTAAAGATATTGATAATGATCATATTAGAATAATAGAAGAAGAAACTAACTTAAGAATACCTAATGGAAGAGATATATTTTTAAAATTTATAACTAAAGTTTTAAATGATATATATGTAGAAAAGCAAGATACTATACAAAATCAAGATATAATTGTTATAAGTGATGGTACAGAAGATGCTAAAAATATAATAATTCAACTAGCTCAACATGTTAAATTTATTGTTGTAAGAGAAAATGATATGACAATAAGTAAGAATTTAGAGGAAGAGGTAATGAATAAAACTGGACTATCAATATATTGTACAAATAATATAAATAAATTTCTTCCCAATACTAATATAGTAGTCAATTTATCGAATGAGAGTATAAATAATATAGATATAAGTAAAATGAGGCAAAATACTATTATAATTGATTCTAGTAGAAATAAAGAATTTAGTAACAATATATTTAAGTTGAGAAAGGACTTACTTATAATAAATGATATTATAGTAAAAAATGAGAATGATATAATGAGTAATGTAAAAGAGTTTAATTTTGCTAAAGAATTAGATACTTCTATTAGTAAAGTCATAAATAATAGTATAAACAATTTAACTATGTCTAAAGTAAAAACATATAGTGGAATTGTTACAATTAAAGAGGCTATTAAATTATATAAGCTTAGTAACTTAAACGTTTCAGTTTTTAACAGAAAATTAGAGTAGACACTGTCTGGACACACTTGACAATGTAGATTTACTAAATTATAATAGTCAACATGAATAAATGGTAAGCACTGTAAATAACTTACGGTGCTTATTAAATTATATATAAAATTAGTATCTAAACAAGTTAGCATTTTAACAAGTTAAATTAAATATAATTAACATACTTATATAAAAAAAGTAGGGTAATTTGACATCTTCTAAATATAAAAGTAATGGAAAGGAGAGAGGGTAATGTTAGAAAAAGAGATCTTTTTAACAAGTGAGGGTCTGAAGAAAATAGAGGAAGAGTTAGATCAATTAAAAACGGTAAGAAGGAAAGAGGTTGCTGAGAGAATAAAGCAAGCTTTAGCTTTTGGAGATATTAGCGAGAATTCAGAATATGACGAAGCAAAAAATGAGCAAGCACAGGTAGAGGAAAGAATCGCAAAGCTAGAAAATATGCTAAGAAATGCTAGAATTATAGATGAAGAAGAAATATCAATAGAAGTTGTAAGTATAGGTTCAAAAGTTACGGTTAAGGATATTGAGTTTGACGAAGAACTTCAATATACAATAGTAGGTTCAGCAGAAGCTGATCCATATGAAGGAAAAATATCTAATGAATCTCCAGTAGGAAGTGCTCTAATAGGAAGAAAAGTAAATGAGATTGTAGAAGTACAAGTTCCTGATGGAGTAATTAAATATGAGATTCTTTCCATAAACAGATAATCTAGGAGGCAAGGCAAATGATAAATGAAGAAAATAACCTTAATGAAATGCTCCTTCTAAGAAGACAAAAACTAGAAGAGCTAAGGAATATAGGAAGAGATCCATTTATTAATGAAAAATATAATATTACTCATAGTAGTCAAGAAATAAAAGATAACTTTGATGATATGGAAGGAAAAGAAGTATCATTAGCTGGTAGAATTATGTCTAAAAGAGGTCATGGAAAAGCTGGCTTTGCAGACATACAAGACAGTGAAGGAAGAATACAAGCTTTCATAAAAGTAGATAACATAGGAAAAGAAGAGTATGACTTATTTACTACTTATGACTTAGGAGATATTATTGGCATAAGTGGGGAAGTATTTAAAACAAAAATGGGTGAAATTTCAATAAAAGTAAAAGAAATAAAACTCCTTACTAAATCACTTCAAATTTTACCAGAAAAATTTCATGGATTAAAAGATCCTGATTTAAGATATAGACAAAGATATGTAGATTTAATAATGAATCCAGAAGTTAAGAATGCATTTATTCTAAGATCAAATATAATAAAAGCAATAAGAGAATTTTTAGATGATAGAGGATTCTTAGAAGTAGATACTCCTATATTAAATACAATAGCAGGTGGAGCGGCTGCTAAACCTTTTATAACGCATCATAATACTTTAGACATAGATATGTACTTAAGAATAGCAAATGAGCTTTATCTAAAGAGACTTATAGTGGGTGGATTTGATAAAGTATATGAAATGGGAAGAATGTTTAGAAACGAAGGTATGTCTATAAAACATAATCCAGAATATACTGCGATGGAGCTATATCAAGCATATGCTGACTATGAAGATATGATGAACATTACAGAAAATTTAGTGGCATATGTAGCTGAAAAAGTGTTGGGAACTACTAAAATAAAATATCAAGACAAAGAAATAGATCTATCTCCACCTTGGAATAGAATGACTATGGAAGAAGCCGTTAAAGAATATGCGGGTGTAGATTTCTCGCAGATTGAAACTGATGAAGAAGCAATAAAAGTGGCTAAAGAAAAAGGTATAGAAATAAAAGAAGGTATGACTAGAGGTCATATTATCAATGAATTATTCGAAGAATTTGGTGAGCAACATTTACATCAACCTACTTTTATATTACACCATCCAGTTGAAGTATCACCACTTGCAAAAAGAAATCCTGATGACCCAAGAATAACTAATAGATTTGAAGCATTTGTTAATGCTTGGGAGATAGCAAATGCTTTTTCAGAGCTTAATGATCCTATAGATCAAAAACAAAGATTTTTAAAACAATTAGAAGAAAGAGAAGCAGGAAATGATGAAGCTCATATGATGGACACAGACTTTATTAATGCACTAGAAGTTGGACTACCTCCTACAGGAGGACTGGGAATAGGAATAGATAGATTAATAATGATATTGACGAATCAACCGTCTATAAGAGACGTAATACTATTCCCTACAATGAAACCAATAGATAATAAATAAAATGTATATATAACAAAAAGCCCTATGATTTACTATCAAGTCATAGGGCTTTTTATATTAATTTAAAAAGTACAAATATATTTTATGTAAAAAATAGAAATTAAATTGATATAAAATATTTTAAAATGTAATTATATGTAGTATACTATGATTAAATGGATAAATTTGGGGTAAAAATTTTAGAAATATAATAAATAAGGGGGAGTACAATATGAAGATAGCAGAATTAATAACAAATAAGAAAAAGGAAAAAGAAAGAGAAGAAAAGAAACAAGTTGCAAAAAATGTTCTTATAGGAACTACTATAGGAACTGTTGTAGGTGCAGCAGCTGGTGTACTTTTGGCACCTAAATCAGGAAAAGAAACTAGAGAAGATATTGTTAATAAAACTAAAGATACAACAGAAATCCTGAAGAAAAATATAAAAACTTCCATAGAAACTGTAAAAGATAAAAAAGAAAAATTGGGAAAAGGTATAAAAGGAACTATGGAAGATATTAAAGATGATGTAGAAGAAACTAAGGAAGATATTAAAAAAGACGATACAAAAGAAGAAAAAAGCAATCATAGTAAAAAAGAGAAATAATAGTTGTAGATAAGTTAGATTAAAGCTCATGGAGGGATAGTATGTCTGCAACTATTACAGTAAGAGAATTATTTATATTTTTATTAGTATTATTAGGTTTAGGATTAGGAGTATACTTGATTATTGCTATAAGAAACTTTAACAAAATATTGCTACAAGTCAAAGATTTAATAAATGAAAATAAAGTTTCTATAAATAAGACATTATTAGAGGCGCCTGATATAGCTAGTAATATAAATGAAATAACTACAAATGTTAAGGACGTTGTAAATGATGTAACACCTAGTATACCTAATATTGTTGAAAACTTTAATTCTATATCTGAAAATCTTAATAACAGTACTGAAAAAGTTAATTATACAGTAGACGTGGTAGAAGAAAGTGTAGTTGAAGTAGCTACTACAATAAAAAATAATGTACAGGGTTTGGGTGACTACATAAGAATAGTAATAGAAGTTATTAGCATAATAAGAAATGCAATTTCTAAAACAAAATAGTATATTGGAACTATGATTTGGACAATCTATAATCTTAAAACATTAATTAATACTATATAAAAAAAGAAAAAGCTAAGAGAATATAGTTAATACTATAACTCTAGCTTTTTTACTTTTTAAAGTATTTTTGAAATTTTTTAAAGTTATTATAAGAAATAATCAATTTTATCTTAACATATATTGAAAAATGTATTGAATTTTAGAAGTATTAAGTTATATTTTTAAATATTTTAAATAAAATTTTAAAGAAATAAAAAAAGTTTTAGAAAAATGTTGACAAATATATAATATACATGGTATAGTAAGAAAGTCGTCACAAGATGACAGGAAAAAACAAAGAATAAAAAAGTTCTTGACAAAGAACGACAAAGATGATAAAGTGATTAAGCAAGTTTGAATTTTGAAAATTGAATAGTGAAAAGCCAGTTAATTCCTAGAATAACTGAAATAAATAAAACTCAACTTTAGTTGAGTAAGTCAGCAAAAGCTGAGAAAGATTAAACTTTTAATTTGAGAGTTTGATCCTGGCTCAGGATGAACGCTGGCGGCGTGCTTAACACATGCAAGTCGAGCGAGAAAGTTGTAACGGATCCTTCGGGTGAAGTTATAACTGGACAGCGGCGGACGGGTGAGTAACGCGTGGGAAACCTGCCTTATACAAGGGGATAGCCTCGGGAAACCGGGATTAATACCCTATAAAACTCTAGTAGCGCATGTTACATGAGTCAAAGCTCCGGCGGTATAAGATGGTCCCGCGTCCCATTAGCTAGTTGGTGAGGTAACGGCTCACCAAGGCGACGATGGGTAGCCGGCCTGAGAGGGTGAACGGCCACACTGGAACTGAGACACGGTCCAGACTCCTACGGGAGGCAGCAGTGGGGAATATTGCACAATGGGGGAAACCCTGATGCAGCGACGCCGCGTGAGCGAAGAAGGTCTTCGGATCGTAAAGCTCTGTCCTAAAGGAAGATAATGACGGTACTTTAGGAGGAAGCCCCGGCTAACTACGTGCCAGCAGCCGCGGTAATACGTAGGGGGCGAGCGTTATCCGGAATTATTGGGCGTAAAGGGTGCGTAGGCGGCCATGTAAGTCAGGCGTTAAAGGCATCGGCTTAACCGATGTAAGCGTTTGAAACTGTGTGGCTTGAGTACAGGAGAGGAAAGCGGAATTCCTAGTGTAGCGGTGAAATGCGTAGATATTAGGAGGAACACCAGTGGCGAAGGCGGCTTTCTGGACTGTAACTGACGCTGAGGCACGAAAGCGTGGGTAGCGAACAGGATTAGATACCCTGGTAGTCCACGCCGTAAACGATGAGTGCTAGGTGTTGGGGGTCGAACCTCAGTGCCGAAGTTAACACATTAAGCACTCC
>NZ_LGSS01000013.1 GCF_001190785.1 Gottschalkia purinilytica
CTGTTAATGCCGCTTCTTCTATCATTAAACTTGCACTTTCTATTATTACTCCGTCCGCTGGAATTAGATCTCCTGCTTCTAATAATATTACGTCTCCTGGAACTATATCTTGAGACCTAACTTCCATTCTTTTTCCTTCTCTTATTACTTTCGCTATAGGACTAGAAAGATTCTTTAGTGCTTCTAGTGATTTTTCTGCCTTATTTTCTTGTATTACTCCTAGTAGTGCATTTAATAGAACTACTATCATTATTATTACTGTATCACTTATTTCTCCTACAATCCCTGAAATTATTGATGCTATTATCAGTATTATTACCATTAGATCTTTGAATTGATTAAAAAACATCTTTAATACTGATTTTTTATTTTCTTCTTTTAAACTATTTTCCCCATATTGTTCTTTTCTTCTTTTAGCTTCATCAATATTAAGTCCATTATTTATATCTACTTTAAGTTCCTCAGATAACTGCTTAGTATCTTTTTTATACCAAAGTTTATTTTTCATTAATTCCCTCCTACCAAATATCAAATTATAAGTAGTCCATTTGGTTCTATTCCCACATCTATATTACATGTTATCTCACCCCTGTTATAGTCAAAGACTAATACCTTATTATTTAAGGCATCTGTAATATATAGTTTATTTCTAATACATATTATATTATTCAACATTCCTCCAATATTATATTTATTAATTATATATCCATTTTCAAAATCTATTTTATATAAACATCCATTTTCCGCATTAGTTACATAGATTATTCCTATATGCTCTAGATATATCATATCTACAATTACTCCATCTACTTCTATATCTTTTATTATGCTCCCATCTGATAAATTTAAAGCCTTTATTTTACTTTTTATTACTCCATTAGATGCGTAACATAATATGAACATAATATTCTTACTTAAATATAAATTTAAGGGATTACAATCTAGTGTAACCCTTTTATTTGTATTTTTTTTTATATTTATTATATCTATACTATATCCACCACTATTAGTAACATAAATTACATCGTTTGCTTTATCTATCTTTATATCATGCGGTCGTTCACCTACTGGTATGTTTTCTAATATACTAAAATCTTTATCATCTATTATTGTCACAGAGTTAGAATCACTATTCGTTACATAAATATAATTCTCTACTTTCTCCATATGACTTGGAAATCTTCCAACAAATACAACATTTTCTATTTCTTTATTTTTAAGATTTATCTTGTAAATACTATTATCATAGGAATTAACGGAATAAATTGTATCACTATTACTCTTTACTATATGATGTGGTCCTATACGATCATCATTAAGAGATAGATTTTTATTTTTATTTTTATTAATTAAAGATAATATATAAATTTCTTCTATTTTACGATTCTCTTTCATATCTATTATTGATAGGGAATCACTACCAGCATTAGATACTATTAGCTTTTCACTACAAGTTCCCACTCTACCACCTCCATACCGTTTATAACTCATACTTTCAGTTTATGCAGAGTAGATTTTATAGGTGATAGAAGTTAAGAATGTTGGATAAACAAAAAAGATCAAATAAACAATACTAGTATTGTTTATTTGATCTTTTTTAATATAGTTTTACAATTAATTTATATCTTAGCTTGTAAATTAAAGTCAAAATATCTAAACGATCTTATAATATATAATATTTACTATTTATAATATATATGCTATTAATTTTTTCTAAATACCATTTTTATTAATTAAAATATACATTTTTAATTGTTATCTTATTTATTAGATTTCAAATGGATATCAGCAGTAGTTTCATCTTCATACCAGTAAATCCTATCTGCCACCAAAGCCTCTTGATTTAGTTCAATACCGTCTAAAACAAAATCTTTAAATTTATTATATCCAGCTTTGTCAATTAAGTGTCCGAAATGTAGATATACAGGTTTTCCTTCTAACATATAATCAGAAAACTTAAAAATATTTTTCACAATTTGATGTAAGTGTTCTTCCGTAACCCAGTTTAGAAAAGTTTTTCCTGCTCTTGGAGTTTTCTTTCCAGTTCTTCCTCCAATTTTAACTCTAAAAAATTTCTTGGGATTTCTCGTCCAAGCACTTGTAGGACATACTAAGACACACTCTCCACACCCTATGCACTTACTCTCTTCTTTAACAGCTTTTCCATTTTTTCCAGCAAGAGCATTAGTAGCATGGTTCTTACATGCCTTTACACATGCTCCACATCCTATACATCTATAATAATCAAAATCTATTTTAGACACCCCAATTATTCCAAAATCTGAAAATGTGGCCTTGACACAATCATTTGGACAACCAGCAACAGATATTTTAATATGATAATGATTAGGAAAAATAGTTTTCTCAAATCTTCTTGCTATAGAAACTGTGTTTACATTTGCTTTAACACAATGAACATTTCCAATACAATTAGTAATATTTCTTGCCCCTATAGTTGGATATCCTTTAGTTGTGTCTTCAATGTCTACACCACATATATTACATTCTATTTCTTCAATTATAGGTTGTAACATCTTATTTACGGAATCTATATCTTTTGCTTTAATTCTTGGAATAGCTATTTTCTGTCTAGTACCCATATGAATAGTTCCATCTCCATATCTCTCTGCGATTTTTTGAACTGTTGGAAGTAAATTAACTGGGAATATAGCACCTGGTACTCTAATACTTACCATAAATTCTCCTCTTATTTTTGATTCTCTATATTCATTTGTACGAAGAGCTTTTATATTCAAATCCATTGACATTCTAGTCCCTCCTAATCTAATAGTTTTTTTCCCTTAGTATAGTTAAAAATAGGTCCATCTAAACAGACATAGATTTCATCAATTTTACAGTGACCACATTTTCCAACTGCACAAGACATCTTTCTCTCAAATGATAACCAAATCTTATCATCAGAAACTTTTATCTTTTCAAATTCTATAGCTGCATATTTCATCATTACAGGAGGGCCTACAATAATTATCTCTAAATCACTTTTATCTTCTTCTATACTTAAGTGAGAAATATATTCAGTAACAAATCCAACTTTTTCTCCTTTAATTCCGCTACCTTTATCTACAGTAAGTATAGTATTAAATTTTTTTCTCCAATTGTCTATTTCATCTTTAAATAAGATAGATGATGTATCTTTAAATCCTAAAATTAAATCTAGTTTCTTTACTGAACCTGCATGTTTATATATATAATTAATCATAGATCTAACTGGAGCAAGTCCTGAACCACCAGCAACTATTATTAAGTTCTTATTTTCATAGTTTGAAAAATCAAATCCATTTCCATATGGTCCTCTCAAGTACATTATATCTCTAGCTTTTAAATTAAAAATTTGATCTGTAACTTTTCCAACTTTTCTAATTAGGAATTCTATCCAACCCTCTTCTACATTAAAGTCCGTAACTGATATAGGACATTCACCTATCTTAGGAAGAGATATCTGTATAAATTGACCAAATTTAATTTCACTCATATTATCGAACTCAACCCTATATAAAGTCTCTATATCTGTTAACCTATCTACTTTTATAATTTTATAAGGTTTAGGTATATATATATTATCCATTCTAAAATTCCTCCTTTAGAATTTTCCCTAAGCTATTGATAGCACATGAAAATGAAATATACTCAGGACATCTATCATCACATCTTCCACAACCCACACACATATGATTTTTATTAAATCTCTTTTTATAATCATAAATTTTGTGTAAAGTTTTGAATCTCATTCTATCAGCATGTTCTTTTCTAAATTCATGCCCTCCTGCCATATTAGTAAATCCATCTATATGGCAGGATGTCCATACTCTTCTCCTTTCTCCTACCTTTGGATTTTCATCATAAAATAGATCTGAAGTTGTAAAACAAGAACAAATTGGACAACTAGTACTACATCTTCCACAAGCAACACATCTTTCATACTGTTTCCAAATAGGATGATTGAAGATTTCCATTGGCATATCTTTTATCTCTGGTACCACAACTTTAACTTTATTTTCTTCTATAAACTTTGGTTCAAATTTTATTTCTTTCCCTAAAAAATAGTTTTTAAATTCGTCATCTTTAACTTTTACAAATACTTTTTCATCTAAAAACCTAAAGGCTAAGGAATAATTATCTGTTTTATTCGATCCCATTGATACGCAGAAACAGTTTTCAAATCCATCACTACATTCTATAAGTGCGAACTTTACTTTTTCCCTAAGTCTTTTATAATAAAAGTCTTCATATCCTCCATTTTTTAAATAAATATTATCCAATCTTTCTATAGCATTAATATCACAAGGTCTAGCAAAGATAAGTAACTTTTTATCAGTTATGTCTGGAACTTCGTATCCTTTTTCATTGAAATAAAACATGGTTTGAGTTATTGGAAAGTATGGTTCTTTAGGAGAGCCTTCAGATTTTTCTTTTACTTCTAATTCATCAATGCTTTGAATTTTATCGTATATAATTAAATCATCATCTGAAAACCTTCCTCTACTAGGAAATCTCTTTGGACCCCAAATTTCATACTCTTTTTGCATTATCTCGAAAATCTCATCTATTTTTTTATTAGGTATAGAAAAAGCCATTTTAACCCCTCCTAGTATCGTTAAATCTTTAACTTTCTTTGTTTTAATTATAATCCTGCAGGAGTTTAATGTATAATATGGATTTGTAATCGCTATGATAAGTTTTTCTTATGGATTTAATTAAAATATGCTAATAAACTTTTATATACAAAAAATATAAGGGAAGAACTTGTTATGTAATAAGTTCTTCCCTTAATTTAAAATCTTTTTATAAGTTATTTTTTAATTGATAGAAAATCTTCTTTTCTAATTATCCACCAATACTTTTTATTCTAGTAAAATTTATATATTCTAATTAAATACTTATCTATTTACTACAATGCTTCTAACATCACCTATTAAATAAAGTGAACCTGAAAATACTATTAAGTCGTTTTCATTTGCTATTTCATATGCTTTTTCTATAGCAGATTTTATATCTTTTTCTACTATACAATTTTCATTATATTTACTAATTCTTTCTCCAAGTTCTTCAGCTGTCATAGCTCTAAATATATTCGGTTCAGTAACTATCACAACATCTCCAATTGGAGCTAATTCTTCAATCATACTCTCTACATCTTTATCTGCTAATATTCCTAATCCTAAAATAAGTCTATCATAATTAAAAATTTCTTTTAGTGTTTTCTTTAGTGCTTCTATACCTTGCATGTTATGAGCACCATCTATTAAAAATCTAGGAGTTCTTTTTAATAGCTCTAATCTTCCACTCCATTTTGTAATCTCTAGTCCTTGTCTTATGCTATCTTCTGTAATATTGATAATTCCTTTATCTTTTAATCCTAGAACTGTAGTAATAGCTGTAGAAGCATTATATGCTTGATGTTGTCCTATAAGACCTATTTGTAGATCTTTAAATTCATAGTTATTATATTTAAAATCAAACTTACTTCCAAATTCATTTATCTCTTTTATATTTAAATTATCAACTGGAACTTTAATTAGTTCTGCACTTTTCTCTTTTACAACATTTTCTATTACTTCTTCTGCTTCTGGTTTTTGAGGATATGATATTACAAATCCATTTTCCTTTATTATACCTGCTTTTTCGTAAGCTATCTTATCTATTGTATCCCCTAATATATCTGTATGGTCTAATGCTATAGGTGTTATAACAGATGCTATAGAACTATCTATAACATTAGTTGAATCGTATCTACCACCTAATCCTACTTCTAGAACTACAAAGTCAACCTTTTTTTCTCTATAATATTCCATAGCAATAGCTGTAACTATTTCAAATTCTGTTGGGTGATTATATCCATCACTTAGCATTTCTTCTACTTTTGCTTTAGTTTTTAAAGTCGTACTTGCTAAATCTTCATCACTAATATATTCATCATTTATTCTTATTCTTTCATTAAATGTTTCTAGATATGGTGAAGTAAATAGTCCAACTCTATATCCTGCTTTTCCTAACATATTAGTTATATATGATGAAGTTGATCCCTTACCATTAGTTCCTGCTATATGAATAAACTTAAGTTCTTTTTGTGGATTTCCCATTAAACTTAAGAGTTGACGTATATTTTCTAAACCCAATTTGCTACCGAACTTTTTAGTACCATGTATATACTCTAAAGCCTCTGTATAGTTCATATCCTCACTCCTGTATACAATTAATTTTAACCTTTTTTATTTTATAATGAAACTTGTCTTATTACAAGGAAATTTATTAGTATGAAGATAAGAGAAAATCTTTATTTTTTTAAGCTATTAAGTCTCTCAAGAACTTTTTCCATCATTTGTTGATACTTAGCTTCTTTTTCTTTTTCTTCATCTACTACCTTTTGAGGAGCTTTACTTATAAATCCTTCATTTGAAAGCTTTCCACGTACTCTTTTTAATTCTCCCTCAAGCTTTTGCTTTTCCTTTTCTAATCTTTCTATCTCTTTTTCAATATCAACTAGCTCTTCTAATGGTAAGAATATCTCACAATTTGTTACTACTGCTGACATAGCATCTTCGCCTATTCCTTCTTTATTATCTCTTATTTCTATAGCTGATGCAGATGCTAATGTAGTAAAGTAAGTTTCTGTTTTAGATAATATTTCTTTGATATTAGAATCATTTGATACAAATATTACTGTAGCTTTCTTAGAAGGAACTACATTCATTTCAGATCTTATATTTCTTATATTCTTAATACATTCCATTACAAATTCTAGCGATTTTTCAGAATCTTTATAGTTGTTCTCTTCACTATATACTGGCCAAGATTCTACTATTAAACTCTTATCTATAGATGGTAAGTGTCTCCAAATTTCTTCTGTAATATATGGCATAAATGGATGTAATAACTTTAGTATATCTTTAAGAACCATCAATAATACATTTCTAGCAATATCTTTATCTTCCCCTTCTTCTCCATATAGACGAGGTTTTACAATTTCGATATACCAGTCACAGTATTCATTCCAAGTAAAATCATATATTTTTTGTGCAGCTATACCTAATTCATATTTACTTAAGTTTTCAGTTACTTCTTTTATAACGCTATTAGCCCTTGAAATTATCCACTTGTCTTCTTCTCTTAATAAGCTTCTATTTAGTTCCTTGTTTGATAAGTTTTCTAAATTCATAAGAACAAATCTTGAAGCATTCCATAGTTTATTAGCAAAATTTCTACTTGACTCAACTCTTTCCACATGGAATCTCATATCATTTCCAGGAGTATTTCCTGTAACTAACATGAATCTTAATGCATCAGCACCATATTCGTCTATTAATTCTAACGGATCTATTCCATTTCCTAGAGATTTACTCATCTTTCTTCCTTGAGAATCTCTTACAAGACCATTTATTAAAACATCTTTGAATGGAACTTCTCCCATTTGCTCGATACCTGAAAATACCATTCTTACGATCCAGAAAAATATAATATCATATCCTGTTATTAAAACATTAGTTGGATAAAAATACTCTAACTCTTCAGTTTTTTCTGGCCAACCTAAAGTTGAAAACGGCCATAATGCTGATGAGAACCATGTATCTAATGTATCTGGATCTTGTATTATATTTGAACTTTCACACTTAGTACATTTTTCTACTTTTTCTCTAGATACTATTACTTCATTACAATCTTGACAATAGTAAACTGGTAGTCTATGTCCCCACCAGAGTTGTCTTGAAATACACCAATCTTTAATATTTTCAAGCCAATGCATATATATTTTTCCAAATCTGTCTGGTACAAATTTCACTTCGCCTTCTTTATAGGCTTTTATAGCTGGCTCTGCTAGAGATTTCATTGATACGAACCATTGTTTAGATATTATAGGCTCAACTACTGTTGAACATCTTTCACAGTGACCTACATTATGAAGATGCTCTTTTATTTCAACTAAATAACCCTCATCTTCTAAGTCTTTAACTATTTGTTTTCTTGCCTCATATCTCTCTAATCCAGCATACTTTCCACCTTGATTATTTATATATCCCTCATCATTCATAACCTTTAGCTGTCCAAGATTATGTCTAGCTCCAACTTCAAAGTCATTAGGATCATGTGATGGAGTTATTTTAACAGCTCCAGTACCAAATTCCATCTCAACATATTCATCAGCTACTACTGGTATTTCTCTATTTGCAAGAGGTAATATTAACATTTTACCAATTAGGTTTTTATATCTTTCATCTTCTGGATGAACAGCAACTGCAAGATCACCTAACATAGTTTCTGGTCTTGTTGTAGCAATTACTATATATTCATCACTATCTTTAACAGGATATTTTATATGCCATAGATTACCTTGTGATTCCTCATGTTCAACTTCTGCATCTGATATAGCAGTTCCACAACTTGGACACCAGTTTATTATTCTATCTCCTCTGTATATAAGTCCCTTTTCATAAAGTCTAATAAATACCTCTTCAACTGCACTACTTAATCCTTCATCTAATGTAAATCTCTCTCTTGACCAGTCACATGAAATTCCTAATTTTCTTAACTGGTTTCTAATATTCCCACCATACTTTTCTGTCCAGTCCCATGCTTCTTCTAAAAACTTTTCTCTTCCTAACTCATATTTTGTCTTTCCTTCTGCTTCTATTTTACCTACAACTTTTGCCTCTGTTGAAATACTGGCATGGTCAGTTCCTGGAACCCATAATGCAGAATATCCTTCCATACGCTTCCATCTTATAAGTATATCTTGCATAGTATTGTTAAGGGCGTGACCCATGTGAAGGTTACCTGTTACATTTGGTGGTGGCATCATTATTGTATAAGGTTCTTTTTCTTCATCTACCTCTGCTCTAAAATAATCATTTTCTTCCCAATATTTATATATCCTTTCCTCAAAGTCCTTAGGACTATATGTCTTAGCCATATCTTCTCTCATAATAATCCCTCCTAATTTTAACCCTAATTTTAAGTACTTTTATTTTACTGTTTATTGCCTAAAGTCATAAAAACTATTGAAATTAATACTACACCTAATCCTACCATTTTTACTTTTAATAAGTTCTCAACAGTAGTTATTTTACCTCTTCTATAAAGTCTATCAGACATAAACGTTACAAGAGTACCTACTAAAAATAAAATTATTCCAAAAGCGAACATTCAAATATCCCCTTTATTTAAGAATTAAAAAAACCCTTCATCCAAATATATAAGGACGAAGGGTCTACTCGCGATACCACCTTAATTCTAGATATAATAAATATATCTAGCTCTCAAACAGATAACGGATTTACCGTTCAAGCCTACTATTATTTCAGCTTGAAAGCTCAGGAGCTACCTTCAATAAACATTGCCTAGTAAAGTCTCTCAGCCCATGGACTTCACTCTCTTTATAGGTTATTTAATTACTTCTCTCCATCATAGCTAAACTATTATATTTCAATTTATAAGTTATTATATTAATAGTATTTTGTCAATATATTTAAATATTTTTATATTACTTTGATTCTTTGCGAATCTCTCTAAAAGCTATAAAGTAGTTTATAAAAGCTATTATAGTTAGTATAACCGTAATACCTATTAATATAAAATTAACTGTTTTATTTAAATTTATTGCTATAGCAAATATTGCTATATAAAAAGAAAAAGTAGCTATCTTACCGTAAATATTTGAAGGAACAACTGTTTTTTCCTCTGAATAGTATAAAAATATTGCACCAAATATCATACATATTTCTTTTATACCTATAACAATAATAACCCATAGAGGAAGATAATTTGCACTTGTAAAGCATACTAAAACTGTTATTTCCATAAGTTTATCTGCAAGAGGATCGAGTACTATTCCCCATCGAGTTACCATATTATAACTTCTTGCTATATGCCCATCAAGAACATCTGTAACCCCAGCTAAAGCAAATATGAGTGTAGAATAAAGTACATTATGATCTATAGGAGAGTAGAAAACTATTATAAATAATGGTATCAAACAGAACCTAACCATTGTTAATATATTTGGTATATTCATACTACACCTCTTTTATAATTTTATCGTTTATGTATTTATTGTTTTTTCTAATTACTGGTAATTATAACATTTCAACTTCTATAAGTGGAAGATGAGAACTGTAAAGCCTCTAAATTGATTCAAGTTAATCAAAAAGTTTAAAACTTTGATTGGATTCTTATCAATCTAAATTAAGTTTTATTTTATCTATACCACCTTTAATTAATAAAAATACATTTATATTTAAATAGATATGCTATTTTTTATATAAGTGAAAGATCATCTAATACTTAAAATTATTACTAGGTTTCATCAATATATTATATTATACCAAATCTTTTTACAATTTCTATCTATATTACATTATATTATATTATTTAATTTTTTGATATTAGTAGCCAAGCTATATATTTTTGTAACTTTTATTGTATGCTGGAATATATTTAAATTATGCTAACATTTTATCATTAGGAGGGATACTGTGTCTAAAAGAAAGATTTTAGCCCTATTTCTAGTAAGCATTCTAACACTTAGTTTATTTTTAGTAGGATGTCAAAAAGATGGACTAAAAAAAGTTAGACTTATAGAAGTAACTCACTCCGTTTTTTATGCTCCTCAATATATTGCTATGTCAAAAGGATTTTTTGAGGAAGAAGGTATAAAAGTAGAGCTAACTAACGGTAAGGGTGCTGATAAATGCATGACTGCTTTATTAAGTGGTGAAGCTGATATAGGATTTATGGGTTCAGAAGCATCTATTTATGTTTATAATCAAGGTAAAGATGATTATGCTATTAACTTTGCTCAATTAACTCAGAAAGATGGTTCTTTCTTAGTTGGAAGAGAAAAAGATGATAACTTTTCTTTTGATAAGCTAAAAAATAAAACTATTATTGGTGGCCGTATTGGTGGAATGCCTGAAATGACACTAGAATACGTACTTAAAAAACAGGGATTACAGCCACAAAAAGATGTGAAAATTAGAACAGATATACAGTTTGATGTAATGGCAGGGTCTTTTACTGGTGGTGAAGGTGACTATGTTACACTCTTTGAACCAGTAGCTACTTTACTTGAAAAAGAAGGTAAGGGGCATATAGTTGCATCTATAGGAAAAGAAGCTGGATATATTCCTTATACTTCATATAGTGCTACTAAAGACTATATAGAAAAAAATCCTGAAATAATCCAAGGATTTACTAATGCTATATATAAAGGAATGTTATGGGTTCAATCACATTCCTCAGAAGAAGTGGCTAATGTATTAAAAGAACATTTTCCTGACGCAGATAAAGATATTTTATCTACTTTAGTAAGCAGATATAAAGAACAAGACACCTGGAAACCTGATCCTGTATTTACCAAGGATGGCTTTGATTATATATTAAAAATTATGAAATCAGCTGGACAATTAGATAAATCTCCACCATACGAAAAGCTTGTTATAACCAAGTTTGCAGAAGAAACTTTAAAAAATATTAAGTCTGATGAAGTAAATAAGTAGAATAATATAAAGAGGCTGTCTCAAAATAATTTAAAAAATTATTTTGGGCCTTAGCCTCTTTTTTCTTTCTCACAAAAAATTACTTAAATTTTCGTTTGAATTTCAAGTAATTTAAATAGATAAGTTTTTGCTCAACTTGTCTAGGAATAGAATTAAGGTTAATTGGTCTGAATGCTCACTTGAAACATCTATCCTAATAATGTATTCTGCTTCCACTCCAATCTGAATATTATATCCAGGCTTTAATTGGGAATTTTTCTTATTATCTTCTTTCATATGCATGAATCTGGCATCTTTATCAGTTTTAGAGAAACTGTTTCTACCATTAAAAGTATTGTTATAACTATCATACTTTGATTGTTTTTCAATAAATTTCTCCGATAGTTCTATTTCTCTTTGAACTTTAGTTTTTCTTTTTCCTTTTCCAGTTACAAATATAATATTTTCAGATTCCTTTCTCCATTACTTTGTTTAGGAGTCTCACTGAATCATCTGCTGGTATTAAAATTTCTGTTTCTATAGGAAAAACTAATTGATAAACTTAGTTATTGTTGATATGATTTTTTGTATAATTTAGATAACTAGTAACGAAATTATACAAAAAAAGCTGGTTCTTTAGAATCAGCTTTTTTAATTATAAAAAATAGAAGAGCTGTCACATCTAGAAATATTTATATTGTGAGACATCTCCTTATTTTTAGTTTTATATTTTATTTTATATAGGTAATAGTATTCTCTCTCCTAGCAGGTGCATTTGTTAAATTATTTTTTTTATATCCAAGTGCTACTGCATGTATCTGTCTAAACCCCTCTGGTATTTTAAGTTCTTTAATAAACTCTTTTCCCTCTTCACTATTCAATAAATATTCAATAAATCCAATCCAACAAGAGCCAATTCCTAAAGCTTCTCCAGCTATTAGCATATTCTCCACTGCTGCTGCACAGTCAATTGAAGCATATTTGTTACCTATTTCTCCAGAAACTAAAATTACTGTTGGTGAGTTATAAAACACATGAAACTTCTCATTACTTCCAAATTTTCTTAGATAATCATTATCAGATTTTTTAGCAAATTCTTTAAAGCTATGATTTAGTCTATCTATTAGATCTTTATTCTGAACTACTGTAAAATGCCAAGGCTGCTTATTTGTAGCACTAGGTGCATAAACTCCTGACTCTAATATAGCATTTAGTTCCGAATCTTTGATTTGCTCCGATAAAAAATTTCTAGTACTCCTTCTATTTCTTATAGCTTCTAAAACTTCTTTCATAATTAGCCCTCCCTATTTCATATACTTTTATTTAATTCTATTTTTAATATATGTTATACTGATATATTTATTATAATTAATATAATATAAGCTTTGAAGTATGTACTTTTAAGTAAGATACTATACAAAAGGAGAGAAATAGAATTTATGAATATTGAAGATAAAAATAATTATATTGCCCAATAGAATATACCGTGAACTACTCCAGAATATACCTTAAAAAAGAAACTTAATAAAATTACCCATAAAATGTTAAGTCAACAGCTAAAAGATTTAGAAAAGGATGAGTTAATTAATCGTAAAGAATATAATGAAATTCCTCCTAAATATGAAAAATAAAAGAGCTGTCACATTTAGAAGTATTTCTATTGTGAGACAGCCCCTTTATATATTAAGCTAATTTATATTAAAATTTTCTTGGAATAAATCCAACTTTTTTATATACTTTTCTCAATGTTTTTCTAGCAACAGCTTCTGCTTTATTTGCTCCATTCATATATATTTCTTCTAAATGATCTTTATTCTTTAATAAATAATTAGCTTTTTCTCTAACTGGTCTAAGTCCTTCTATTATTACTTCTGCAACATCTTCTTTAAATTTACCATAACCTTTTCCTTCATATCTCTTTTCAATTTCCTCTATATTCTCTCCTGATATTTTGGAATATATAGTTAGTAAATTTTTAATTCCTGGTTGTTCATCACTATGTTTAACTACTCCAATTGAATCAGTAACTGCTCTTTTGAGCTTTCTTCTTATATCATCTGGTTCATCTAATAGTAATATAAACGCATTTTTGTCTTCATCAGACTTTGACATCTTTTTAGTTGGCTCTTGAAGACTCATAATTCTAGCTCCTACTTTTGATATCATAGGCTCTGGAATCTTAAATGTTTCACTATATCTATTATTAAATCTTTCAGCTAAATCTCTTGCTAATTCCAAATGTTGTTTTTGATCCTCTCCTACAGGAACTGCATCTGTTTGATATAATAATATATCTGATGCCATAAGTACAGGATATGTAAGTAATCCTGCATTTAAATTTGCTTCACTTTTTTGAGACTTTTCTTTAAACTGAGTCATTCTACTTAACTGTCCCATATATGACATAGTATTTAAAACCCATGTTAGTTCTGTATGAGCACTAACATGAGACTGAATAAATATAGTACTCTTTTCTGGATCAATTCCACTTGCTAAATATAAAGCTAACACTTCTAAAGTATTTTTTCTTAAATTTTTAGGTTCTTGAGGAACAGTAATAGCATGAAGATCAACTATACAAAAAAAGTTTTCATTTTCATCTTGTAATTGTTCCCAGTTCTTAATAGCTCCTAAGTAATTGCCTAATGTAAGTGCTCCAGATGGTTGTATACCACTAAATATAACCTTTTTTTCACTCACTTCTTGCCCCTCCTCTTTTTTACTTGACATTATAGTACATAAAAATATAAAAGCCCTTCATCTCTATTTTAGAAGAGACGAAAGGCTTTACTTCCGTGGTACCACTCTCATTGGTCAATCTTTGACCCTCTTTATCCTTTAACGTTGGATATACGTTAACCTCTACTTATATTCAAAGTTAAACTCATGAGTCCATTCAATATACCTCTAAACTTCAGGCTCTCACTATCCCTGAATCGCTTTAGTAAGAAAATATATTTACTACTCTCATTCTTCGTTTTAAATATTAATCTAATATATATTATACACTACATTAGTAAAAAGTAAACTATTCCTCTATACTTATGGAATCTATTATATTCATTTTTGATACTCTTTTAAGTGGTATCAAAGTGGCTAATAAGCTTATTACAATACTTCCAACCACTGATATAATTATAGCATTTATAGGTAATGTCCATTTAGTTTCACCTATACCAATCATAATTTTATACAGTATATATGAAAGTCCTGTTCCTGTTACAGTTCCAATCATGCCTCCTATAATACCATAAAGAATTCCTTCTACTAATATCATTTTCTTCATTTGTTTCATATGCATACCCGTTGCTCTTAACATTCCAAATTCTCTTGTTCTCAATATTAAATTAGTACCTATAGTATTTATTATGTTTAAGGTTCCTATTAAAGCTATTACAGTTACAAACCCATATGCAAGTATGCCAACTCCTAGCTTTTGTTCTCTTTCTCTTCTTGCCTCTTCAAATTTATCAAAAATATTTATAGTTGATTTTCTATCGTTAACTAACTTTTCTATTTCACCTTTAGCATATTCATATCTTTCCTCATTGTTATCAAGACTTATCTGAATATTATCATAGTATTTCTTTTTTGTAAGTGTCTTTAACACTTTCTCTGTTGTAACTATGTCAATAGTATTATAATTATAATCATAATTATATTTAGAAGGAAACTTTTCAAGTATACCAACTATTTTAAGTTTTTTTAACTTGTCTAAGCTTATATTTTTATCATCTGTATCCTCACCATAAATAATTCTATCTTCATCTACATATATATAATCCCCAACTTTTAGATTTACACCTTTATCTACTTTTTTTAATTCCATTCCTTCATTTTCTTCTTGTTTTTTATCCTTAGTATCATAGATATACATTCCAGGAACTATAATTACTCCATTTTCTTTATTGATTTTATTTTCATCTACACTTCCACTTATGAGATATTTTTCTAGTTCCTTAATCATTTCAGTATTAACTCCAAGTAAAGATGACTCTTGATCTGGCTTAAAATAATTGGTTTTTCCTATCGTTTTTATTTCTTTATCTGCATCCATATACTTTTTACTTTCTAATGCTTCTTTAGTAAATTTTTCTTTCGGAAATGTAACCAATAGTGATTCTTTAAAAGTAGAGTATACTTTTTTTACTCCAGTTATATTTTTAATTTTATTGTAATCATTTTCAGTAAGTCCGTTTTCTATTTCATTTCTATGTTCAGAAGATAGTATGAAGTCACTTCCATGTTTCACATTGTTTACAGATCTATCAAATACATGTTTTATAAAAGTACTAAACACTATAAGAAGCACTATACTTATACACATAGAAAATGCTGTTATGAATAGTCTTCCCTTATTTCTCCAAATATTTTTATAAGCAAACTCGCCTTCTACTCCAAATATTCTTTTTAAAATCCAACTTTTTCTTATCTTTTTTAATACTTTTTTATCAACTTTAGTATTCATAATAGCTTCTATTGGCGATACCTTTGATGCTCTATAAGCTGGTAAAAAAGCCGAAACTAATACTGATAATATACCAACTATAGAACTTACTATTATTATCCTATAATCTATACTAATTTTAACATTACCTGACAATGTAAAATTAATTGCATTTAAAATTTTAAGGACTATTGAAACTCCTACTGTTCCAAATATTAATCCAAATGGTATTGATATTAATCCAATAACTAAAGACTCACCTAGTACTATTCTTTTAATCTGATGTGGTGAAGTCCCTATTGAACGTAATATTCCAAATTGCTTTACTCTTTCTACAACGGAAATATGAAATGAGTTATATATTATTGCTACCGTTGCTAAAAATATTAATGAAGCTAAAAATATTCCTATACCAATTAAGGAGTTATCAAATTTAGCATTTCCCGACTCTCCCATTCTTTTAAGTAAAGGCTCATTATCAGTTACTCTTTTATCATCTATTTTAAAGTCTTGTAGTATATCTGTTTTACTCTCTTGTATGGGTAGCTTGTCTTTAACTCTAATAAAAGCCTTATCTTTAACATTATTACCTTTTATGTTTCCTATTTCGTCTAAAGTTACAATTCCTTTGGCTATCTTAGTCATTTTCCAATTTGGACTATTTTCTAATATTCCAACTACTTTAAATATTTTCTCCTTTGTTTTGATATTTTGAGATTTATTTCTAATCTCTGATTTTTCATATTCATAGTTATAAAGTTTTTCATTAAGCTCTTCCTCAGCTTCCTCTCCTGTTTGATCATATAAAGTTAATGAAATATTTTCTCCTATCTGAGGTTTTTCCTTCATATCATTAACAATCCATTCTTCAATAGCTATTTCATTTTCTTTTTTAGGTAGTTTTCCCTTAACTATCTTCACATTTTCTTTCATTATATCAAGTATATCTTCATCATATCCAGCTACACTGATATAACCGGTTTCTAATGGTTTGGCAACTCCACCTTCCATTTTGATTCCAGCTCTATCAACTTTTAAATGATTTTTTATCTGTTTTAATGTATCTTTATCTGTGTCTTTAATACTAAAATGATAGAATCCAGTATTTTGTATAGTGTTTTGTATTTCCTTATTTTGCATAGTCAACATTAAGATACCTAGTCCTGTTATAAGGGCAACAGATGATATAACCCCCATTATTGTCAATATAGTTCTTTTCTTCTGAGCTTTTAAATATCTTAATGTAAGCTCTTGATACTTTTTCACTTACTTCACCATCCCATCTTCTATAGTTATAACTCTGTCTGCTTGCGATGCGATATTTGGATCATGCGTTATCATAACTAGTGTCTGTTTGTATTTTTTTACAGAAAGTTTTAAAAGTTCAATGACCTCTTTACTATTTTTACTATCTAAATTTCCTGTAGGTTCATCTGCAAATATTATTGATGGTTTATAAGCAAGTGCTCTACCTATAGATACTCTTTGCTGTTGTCCTCCTGATAATTGATTAGGAAAGTGATTCTTTCTACCTTTTAGTTCTAATATATTTATAAGTTCTTCTAAATAATTATTATCTATATTTTTATTATCCAAAATTAGTGGAAGTTTGATATTCTCTTCTGCTGTTAGTACAGGAATTAAATTATAAAATTGAAATATAAAACCTATTTTTCTTCTTCTAAATATAGATAATTCTTTCTCTGATAAATCGTATATTTTTGTATTGTTAATTACTACTTCTCCTGAAGTAGGTCTATCTAATCCACCTAATAAATGGAGTAACGTACTTTTACCTGAACCTGAAGGTCCAACTATAGCTATAAATTCTCCTTCGTTGATAGTTAAATTAACACTTTTTAATGCCTCTACCTTTGTTTCTCCTTTGCCATATATTTTACATAAGTCTATAGTCTTTAATATCTCCATAAATATCCTCCTAGTTTCTATAATTATCTTATCTCTATTATCCTAAAATTATCTTACAATCACATGACTATAAATCTTACTTTTTAGTAAGATTTGTTTCAATATTTCAATATATTTTAGATAACAAAATATATCTCAACTCACAAATCCAGTATTTTAGCCATTTAACAAGTTTTAATATATAGTAAGTATAATAAAAAAGAATTAAAATTTAGATGAATCCTTGACATCAAATCAAAAAAATCAAACACTTGCTCTTTATTTATTTTGTTTTATTAAATTCATTCTCCTTTATGTATTGTTATTTTGTAAATAATTTCTCATATTCTGAAATACTCATACATCTAATCTAAAATATTTATAAAAATAAAAAAAGAAGTGAATAGTCACTCCTTTGCCTATTAAATCTCCCACTAATTATCAAAACCTGTTATGTAAATAATTCTTGTACGTTTATTCAAATAAAGTATAATAGAAAGTGCCTCACATTTCATATATGAAAGGAGGTGTACTTACTTTTGAATAAATTGCCTAAAAAACATAAGATAAACAAGAACCATAAAAAATATGCAGAAAAGATATTTTTCATAATCTCCGTAATAGATAACATAGTAAAAGTAATAAGATGGTTCTTGTAATATGTAAAATGGGAGTCTAGCCAACTCCCATTTTTAAATACAAAAAATAAAGTAGACAGGTTAGCCTTACCTGTCTACTGCACTCACTTTGAATAAATTGCCTTTAGTAAATATGTGTTAAAAATTTTTTAACATCTTTACACCTTTATTATAACACATTGCTCTACTTAGTAAACATATTTTGTTCAATAATTTAGACTTATTTTTACAAAACTAATATATTAATTATACCTATTTTTTTCTACATTATTCACATATCATAATTTGATATAATCCATACATAAGTGAACTACTCCCACTTATAGAAGAGGGAGCTTCTTGATCAATATCTCCAACGAGACAAGTTTACCCAAGCTCTAAAGGTCGTACCGACCTCGCATTTACTAAAATTATATAGCTAATTTCAGTAGATTTTTACTAGCATTCATATCCCTATCATGTTTCGTATTACATTCAGGACATATCCATATATACAAAAAATTCTGTATTCGAATTCGAATACAAAATTTTTTAATTTTTATATTCTACTTTTAAGAAATGTTATCGTAAATGTTGTTCCTTTATTTTTTTCACTTGTGACATATATTGCTCCGTCATGACTCTCTATTATACTTTTAGAAAGTGTAAGGCCTATACCTGTCCCACTCCCGTGTATGTTGTTTTTTCCTTTATAAAATCTTTCAAAGATATGAGGAATATCTTCTTTCTCTATTCCTTTTCCGTTATCGCTTATTGTTATTCTAATTAGTACAGGAGTTTCTTCTAAGTGTACTTTTATGCATCCGCCACTTTCAGTATGCTCTATACAATTTTTGATAATATTACTTATAGATTCAGAAATCCATTTTCTATCATGTAAAAATAAAACTTTTTCTTCTATGCCTAACAACTTAATTACTTGCCCTTTCTTATTAGCCCTTACCTCTAAATCTTCTACAACTATCTTAATTGTTTCTGATATTAAAAGTTTTTCTTTTTTATATTCTATAGTCCCAGCTTCAAATCTTGCTAATTTAAGAAGTCCTTTTATTAGCCACTCCATACGTTCTAATTGTTCTTTACTTTTTATTATAAATTTTTTTCTATCTTCATTAGATAAGTCTTCATCTTGCATGAATTCATTAAACATTTTTAACGAAGATAGTGGTGTTTTTAGTTGATGAGATATATCTGAAAGAATATTTTTCAAAAATATTTTTTCATCTTTTAATCTAGCCAAGTTAGATTCGATCACCGTTGACATCTGATTAAAATGATGGCTAAATTTTGAAAATGCCCCTTCTTCACCTTCTGGAAGTTTTATGCTAAAGTCTCCTTCTACTATATTTTCCGCACATTTGGATGTAAAATATATTTTTTTATATATATTTTTTAAAAACATTTTTATAACAATAAACAATAAAGCCATAAGCATTATAAAGAAAAATATATTAGTCATTCTATATTTACTATAATAAGTATTTATTATAGGGGTTATTTTTAAATTAAGATTTTCATTATAACCATATTTTTTAAGTGTATTTACACTGTATTCTACTTCATTTTTATTAGCGTTTTTAAAAAAAGTATCAACAATCTCTCCTTCTTCATCTGGATATTTAGAAATTAATTTTCCCATGACTACAAGATTTTGATTTATTAAAGACTTATTAAGTTCTCCCCATAACATGTCTGTATAAGCTAAGTTTATAAAATAGAATATTACCAACACAATTAGTACCTTCATAAAAATTCTTTTGACCTCAGAATTTTCAAATATCTTATTTTCCATAAATTATCCTCCTAGTCATGCTTTTGATTCCATTTATAGCCTATGCCCCTAATTGTAACTATATATTCTGGCTTAGATGGATTACTCTCTAATTTTTCTCTCAACCGTCTTATATACACTGATAGTGTATTATCATCTACAAACTCTCCATCTATATCCCAAAGTTTTTGAAGGATAACTTCTCTAGTAATAGTATTTAAAGGATTTTTAATTAATATATTTAAAAGTTTATATTCTATAGGAGTCAAAATTAACTCTTCTTCGAATTTAGTCACTTTAGTTTCAAGAGGATAGATAACTATATCTTTAGACTTTATAATACTATTATTTTTATTACTATTTGAACTTTTATGCCTTCTTATAGCAGCTTTTATTCTTGATATGAGCTCATTCACTCTAAATGGCTTAGTTATATAGTCATCTCCTCCAATATCAAGACCAAGTACTACATTCACTTCTTCATCACAAGCTGTTAAAAATATTATAGGTATATCAGATGTTTTTCTTATTTCCTTGCATACATCATATCCACTTCCATCTGGAAGCATAACATCTAATATAGCTAAATCAAAGCTTTCTTTTTTGAAAGCATCTATACTTTCTTTTACTGTATTTGTAATTTCACACTCAAAATTCTCTTTTTTAAGTGCAAACTCCAATCCCATTGCTAAAGTACTATCATCCTCTAGAACTAGAATTTTTTTCATATTAATCCTCCTAATGTATATCCTATATTTAGTATTATACATTATATACAAATTATAAAGTAAAAAAAGAATCTCTTATAATTAGAGATTCTTCATAATTTTTTTATAAATAAGTCTATATTAAGATCTTAAATTAATATATTTTTATTTTGCACATTAACTTTTCTCATATCACAAATTAATCTTGATTTTCTTCTGATAAATCATAAATTTTACTTTTTTGTATCATTTCACTATATAATAATTCATCTAATTCTTTTCCTTTTAATACAAATATCTTAATAGTTTCATCAAATTCTATTTCATTACAAATTCTATCTAGGAATCTTTCAATATAACTTCTTCCAAATATTTCACTCATAATATTACCTATAGTTTCGATTGAATCATGTCCTTCAATATAACGATCAATATCTAAAAATAAAACATAGAATGAAAAATCTTTTAACTCATCTACATCTTTACGAACTAGATATGCTCTATTTATTTCTTCATAATCTCTAAGTTGATCTACTAGGTCTTTAACTTTTATCCAAGAAAGATCATGTTCAATAAATTCATCATTATACTTAATATCATCTATTGCTTCTTCTACCTTTTCCAATAAATCTTCATAGTTTGATATCTTCGTACAATACTCATTAGCCTCTGTATCTCTACCTTTATCAGTTAAGTAATTATATATTATTTCATAACCTTCAATAATATAGTCTTTATCAAATTTTATAGCCTTTTCTATAAAATCAATTCCTTCTTCATTATCATTATTTAAATATAATTCCCCTATTTTATACAAAGCTAGTGGATGATTATGATTTATTTCTAATATATCAAGAAATATCTTTAAAAGATTATCTGCTTCATATGTTTCAGCCAAAAGTATCATATCATTCATTTCATCTAGAGATAACTTTCTAATTTTCAGCTTTTCTTTTAGATTCTCAAAGTTTAGCCTTTCTTCGTATACTTCTGTCCACCATTCTATATTATCATCTTTCCAATCTTTACTTATCCTGTCTATTATATCAGTTTCATCATTTTCAAAATATTTTTGAGAAACTTTTAATTTATTATTATAATCATTACTTAATAAATTGAATAGTTTATTTCTTAGTGACATAAGCTCATTTACAGGTAATTCTACTTCATTTAATATAATATTTATTACTTCATGAGTCTTCTTGTCATCTACATTTTGAGCAAAAAAGTCTTTCATTCTAAAAAATATATTATCAAAGGGCTCTTCCATTGCTCCAGTATTTTCATATATTTTAGGCCAAAAATACTCTTCTAAAAGATTTTCTCCTATAGACATAGTTAGTAAAGCATTTTGCTGATTATTAAATCCAATACTTATTGTTGCTAGTCTGTATGTTTGGCTTTTTTCTATCTCATTTAATAAAGAAGTATATATATCATAACGAGGAATATACCATTCTAAAAACTTTTCATATAAAAACTTAAAAACTTCTAGTTTATCTTCCATATTATCTACTATATTTCTCCAAACAGTACCAACTCTATATACCCAGTTTACAAATCTATTATTTCTCTTATTTAGATAAGCTATTTCACGACAAAGCATTATTTTGAAATCTTCTTCTGATAAATATATCATAAGAGGTAGTCCTATAACTAAATAGTTTTCATAATTTCCTAAAATACCAAATCTACATCTTTGGTAAATATACATATCAAATTCTTGGCTCAACACTACTTTATGAATTTCCTTAGCTCCTAATGTCTTTCTAACTTTTTCAATTTCATTAAACAGATGCTTATACCTGTCATTATTTATCTCCAAACCTTCTGGTTCATCTTCATGAAATAATAATGAACGAAAAATAGTAACTACAATGCTAAGTATTGGTGCTAAAATAATTATTCCTATAGGTATAGAAATATTTTCTGGTATAATATCATTTGTCAAAATTAAAAACAGAAATAATATAGCTGATAATGCTAATATAATTCCAAATATATATCCATATCCTAAAATTGTAAATAAAGCTAGTTTAAACTTAAAAAAACCAGGATATCTTTGACTAAAGTCCTCTAGTTTTTTCACATCAATGTCGTGTTCCTTTTGAGTCATATTTTTTCTCCTATATTTTCGTATTGTATTATGTACTTTTCTTCCATTGTAATAATTATTATATTTGATTTCATATATTAAGTCCATAAAGTAAATTAACCGAAGTATACTATCATAATTATATTAAGTTAATAATGTAAAGTCTAATAAAAACTCCCTTAAAATAATTTTTCAGTTACATCTAATAACTTTATTTAAGGAAGTGATATAAATATCTGTATTTTTTATTATCTTAAAAATATTTTTGTAAAAAATAAAGTTAGTAAAAATAAAGATCCTGCACCTATAAGAACTATTGGAAATATAACTTGAAAACCTGCTATAATCATAGCTAATACATCTTGTTTCGTTGGTTTTATTTTTTCTTCATCATCTATATCATCTATTCTATTTAAAATCTCCTCTTCATAATCTTTAATACTCTTTTTATTCTGCGAAGTGGCATGCCACAAAGTGATCTCCTCCTAGATTTCTAAACTCTGGAATCTTCTCTGTACATATGTCCTGATAATATGGACATCGAGTATGAAATTTGCATCCTAAAGGTGGATTAGCAGGGCTTGGTATGTCACCTTTTAATATTATCTTTTCTCTTTTTAGTGTAGGATCAGGTATAGGTATTGCAGAAAGTAGCGCTTGAGTATAGGGATGCTTAGCATTATTAAATATATTGTTTTTATTCCCTAATTCTACTATTGATCCTAGATACATAACACCTACTTTATGACTTATATATTTAACTACCCCTAAATCATGTGATATGAATAAATAAGATAATCTCTTTTCCTCTTGTAAATTCGTTAAAAGATTTATAATTTGTGATTGAATAGATACATCTAGTGCTGATACAGGTTCATCTGCAACTACAAAAGATGGACTAAGTGAAATAGCTCTAGCTATTCCTATACGTTGTCTCTGTCCACCTGAAAATTCGTGTGGATATCTATTTAAATGATATCTAGATAATCCACATAATCCCATAATTTCTTCCACATATTCTTGTAGTTGTTTACCTTTAAAAAGATTATGCTCTATTAATGCCTCAGATACTATTTGTGATATTGTCATTCTAGGATTTAAAGAGCTATATGGATCTTGGAAAATCATCTGCATTTCTTTCCTTAATTTTCTCGTTTCTTTTTTATTCATTTTAATAACATTTTGACCCTTAAATTTAACAATTCCATCTGTAGCTTCTATTAGTCTTAGTATAGTTCTTCCTGTAGTAGACTTTCCACATCCTGACTCTCCTACTATCCCTAGTGTTTCTCCTTCTTTAATGGAAAAAGATATACCATCAACAGCTTTTATATCTCCTACATGTTTTCTAAGAAATCCTTTCTGTATAGGAAAATATTTTTTTAGATTTTCAACTTCTAAAAGCGTATTCATCTGTAGACACCTCCTCAGCATTAAAGCAACTTACTTTATGTCCATTTGTAATTTCTAATAATTCTGGTTGCTTTTCTGAACATTCCTCAGTGGCATATCTACATCTAGGATAAAAATAGCATCCTTGAGGTAATCTTAGAGGATTAGGTACAGTACCTGGAATATTATCAAGCTTTTCATAATCTTTAGCTAAAGATGGTATAGAATTCATAAGACCTATAGTATAAGGATGTTTTGGATTTTTAAATAATTCTATAACTGGTGCTTCTTCTACTACTTTACCTGCATACATAACTATGACATGATCTGCCATCTCTGCAACAACTCCCAAGTCATGAGTTATTAGCATAATAGATGTATTAAATTTTGATTTGAGATCATTCATAAGTTTTAATATTTGAGCTTGGATAGTTACATCTAATGCGGTGGTAGGCTCATCTGCAATTAAAAGTTTTGGTCTACAGGCTAGCGCCATAGCTATCATAACTCTTTGGCGCATTCCTCCTGAAAGCTGATGAGGATATTCATCTACAATTTTTTCAGCCCTTGATATTCCCACCATTTCTATCATTTCTATAGTTTGCTTTTTTGCTTCCTCCTTATTGACTTTCTGATGTAACATGATTACTTCCATTATTTGATAACCTATTGTAAATACAGGATTTAGAGAAGTCATAGGTTCTTGAAATATCATAGATATTTCATTTCCTCTTATCCTTCTTATTTCTTCATCTGAAACTTTAAGTAAATCCTTACCATCAAATATTACTTCCCCTTCTTCAATTTTCCCTGGTGGTGCTTGAATTAGCTTTAATATAGACATAGATGTTATACTTTTTCCACATCCTGACTCTCCTACTATTCCTAATGTCTTACCAGATTCTATATTAAAACTAATCCCATCAACAGCCTTCACTATTCCATTTGATGTATAAAAGTATGTTTTTAAATTATTAACTTCTAATAAGTTACTCACCTGTATTTCCCCCCTATTTACTAGACTTTGGATCTATAGCATCACGAAGTCCATCTCCAAATAAATTGATACTTATCACGGCTAAAAAAATACAAACTCCAGGAGGTAACCAAATCCATACCCTATTTTTTAATACATATATATCTCTAGCATTTTGAATTAAATTTCCCCAAGTTGGTGTTGGTGGAGTTACTCCAAGTCCTAAAAATGATAAAGCAGCTTCGCTCATTATTGCTGACGCCATTTGTAGAGTTGCGCTAACTATTATATATCCCACTGTATTTGGAATTAAATGCCTAGAAATTATTTTTAAATCACTAATTCCCAGTACTTTAGCAGCTTGAATAAATTCTTCCTCTTTTAGTGAAAGTATTTGACCCCTTATCATTCTTGCTAAAGAAGGCCAGCTAAGTAGCCCTATAATCATCATGACAATATACATTCTTTGTTCAGGCTTTACTCTAGTTCCTATAACTGCAGAAATAGTAATGGCCAAAGGTATAAATGGAAAAGACATAACTATTTCGGTTAAACGCATAAGTAAATTATCTATCCATCCACCATAATATCCTGCAAGTCCTCCTACTATTGTACCTACACTAACTGATATAATTACTGCAAATACCCCTACTTGCATGGAAACTCTTCCACCATATAAGATTCTCGTTAGATAATCTCTTCCTACCTCATCTGTTCCTAAAATATGTTCTTTAGATGGTGGTTGATTTACTTTTGAATAATTCATTTCATAAGGGTCATATGAAGTCAATATAGGAGCTAAAATAGTAGCTAATATCATTATCATAAGTATTGTAAGTCCTATAATTGCTATTTTATTTTTTAATAGTCTTTTTATAATTATCTTCCAAGGATTGCTTATTTCTTCTTCTAATATTTCAGTATTTTCTGACATATTTTCTTTTAAAATGCCATTAGTATTTTTAGTCAACTCCTATCCCCCCTCATTCAACCTTAATTCTAGGATCTACAAAAGCATATCCTATATCTGAAAGTAAATTTCCAAGTAGCGTTAACATTGCAAAAAACATATTTAAAGCCATCATTAGATTATAGTCTCTGTTACTTATAGAGTCCATTAAAATATTTCCTATACCTGGCCATATAAACACTCTTTCTAAAATTACTGCTCCTGAAAATAACGTTGGTATAGTAAGTCCTATTAGAGTAATTATAGGTATCAAAGCATTTCTAAAAGCATGCCTATAAATAACTACTTTTTCTTTAAGTCCTTTTGATCTTGCAGTACGTATATAGTCTTGACTTATAATATCTAGCATGCTAGTTCTTACATATCTTACTATGCTTGCTAAACTTCCTATTGTAAGAACTATAGCAGGTAATATCATATGATATAAAACGTCCTTTACTTTGCTGAATCCTTCTGTCATACTTCCTGGAGTAACCATTCCGTTTATAGGTAATAAGTCTAACTTAACTGCGAAAATATATATTAAAAGTAGTCCAAAGAAAAAAGTTGGCATAGAAATACCTATTATAGAAAATACAGTCCAAAAATTATCTGTCTTAGAATATCTCTTAACTGCACATATAATACCTATTGGTATAGAGATCATAAATGCAAATATATATACTGTTACATTCAATATAAAGCTATTCCATACAAATTGTGGAGCTACTTCACTCACAGGTTTTCTATATATGTGTGATTCTCCAAAGTCACCTTGAACTGAACGTTTTACCCAGTTAACGTATTGTACAGGTATAGGTTTATTTAATCCTAGTCTTTCTCTTTCAAGAGCTTTTTGTTCTGCTGTTGCCCTAGGATCTAGATTCATTCCCACAGGATCTCCTGGCATGAGTTTCATTATTCCAAATAAGCAAATAGATATTATAATCACTACAGGTATAAGATTTATTATTCTTTGAAATATATACCTTAACATATTATCCCTCCCTCGTGATTTGGATATATAATATTAACCCGGTAATACTACCGGGTTAACTCCTGTTCTATTTTTCAAGCTCTATTTCTAATAACGTATCTGTCCATTTCTTAAATGGTTCTGGTTTAAAGTTTTTAACTCGTTTATTATATACTTCCCATTGTTGTGATTGATCTATAAACATATATGGGAGTTCTTCTCCTATTAGCTTAGCCCAATCTTTATATATTTCTTTACGTTTTTCTTTGTCAAATTCTTGTCTTCCTTTTTCTATAAGTTCATCATTTTCAGCATTTCTAAATCCTACAGAGTTATTTCCATCTGGTATATCTGCTGAGCTGTGTAAAGTTCCATAATAGTCAGGATCACCTGTTAATGACCAAGCCATATTATACATATCAAAATTTCGTTCTGTATATACTTTTGTAGTTAAAGCACTAAACTCTACTATATTAGGTTCTATTTTAACTCCAATTTTTTGCCAATCATCTTTTAACATTGGAATTAAAGTTTCTACATATTTACTATCTGTATACGTATCCCATACAAATTCTAGTTTTTTACCATCTTTTTCTCTTATACCATCTTTACCTAATTTCCATCCAGCTTCTTCTAAAAGTTTTATAGCTTTATCTTTATCATACTCATATTTATTAACATCATCTGTATATGCCCATGAAACTTTTGACATAGGTACATTCATTACATCTGCAAATTCTTTATAATAATTTTCTACAAATTGTTTACGATTAAATCCATAAACTAAAGCTTGACGTACACGTTTATCTGATAATCTAGAATCTCTTAAGTTAAACCCTAAATACCCATAACTATTTCCTGGATAACTGGATATATCTAAAAATTTAGATTGAGATATTAATTCTTTATTTTCTTCAGTAGGTGCAACCTGTGATTGAATATCTATAGTTCCTTTTTGTAACTCTGATATCATAGTTTCAGCATTTGTAAACTTAACTACTAAATTTTCTATTTTAGGTTTACCAGCAAAGTGATCAGGATTAGCTTTAAACTTCACATATTGTTTAGGTTCAAACTTTTCTAAAATATATTTACCTGAACCCAATGGTTTATCCATTTTAGCTTTTATAACATCAATTTTACCTTTTTTATAGTCTGGGAATTCATGTTTAGGCATTATAGGTATGTCTGATAAGTTAACAAGATTAGTAACTAATGGTTCTTTAAATGTAAATGATATGGTATTTTCATTTATAACTTTTATTCCTGATACGCTAGTAATCTTTCCTTCTTTATCTTTGTTATATTCTTCATAGCCTTCTATTACATCTACAGTAGTAATATATCTTCCATCATAATTAGGGTCCATAGCAATTAAGTGCGTAAATTCTACGTCTTTAGCTGTTAATGGTTTTCCATCTGAAAACTTAACATTATCTTTTAACTTAAATGTATATGTCTTTTTATCCTCTGATATAGTCCATTCCTTAGCTATATCAGGTACTATTTCTCCTTTGTTATCCTCTTTAACCAGCCTATCATAAACTAAGTCAACAATATGTCTATCATACGTACTACTAAAATAAACTGGTAAAAATTCTCCTTTAGCTTCTTTAATTCCTACTACTAATGTGTTATCTGCATTCTCTCTAGTTTTAGCTGGATTTCCTGATGAAACTTTGTCAGGATTTTTAGTTTCTTGTCTTTTACCAGAACAAGCTGCTAAAAATAAAGAAAACACTAAAATAACCGTTAAAAAAATACTTAACCTTCTTTTCATATAAAAAACCTCCTTGATTATTTTTAACTTTGAAGTCATAATATTTAATTTAAGAAATTTAAAATTATGAATTTTTATGTATTTTTCATTTTATTTTATATGGCTTTAACATCTATTTATAGAGATACTAATCTCACCTGTAATTTTCAATTTTCGTTCTTGTTAATATATTTGTCCTACCTTATGTTTTTTTCAGTTATATAGATATATTTTTTTGTATATTTATAAAAATATAAAAACTAATTAATCTAAATTTATAAATACTTTTTACATGTTTATTTCTAATATGTTAAATATATGTTATGTATGTAAGTTAAAATATAGAATTAAAATATATCTTTTTTAACAAAATAATTAGAGCTATCTAAACATTTAGATAGCTCTAATTATTTTATTTATATCATATGATTCAAACACTATACATTAAAATATATCTTTATAAATATTTTATAATTTTTTATATTTTGTATCTTTTAAAGTTAAAGTGTGAGAATATTTTAACAATATGCAATTTATAGTATTTTGTAAATTTCTCTAATTATATTTTTATGTTTCTTAGATCTCATAATCTTCTATAAAACAATCTCGTAAGTTATCTTTCCATTCTTTGCTAAATAAATCTATAAACTTATCTAATGATTCTCCTAAATATTCTTCTGATGCTTTTATATTACAGCTTTTTTTATAATTAATATCTTTATTTAAATTTTCCAATTCGTTTTCTAATGAAAAATGTTCGTTTATATTACCAGTGTCTAGTTCTACAATTTTATTTATATATTCTATAGTCTCATCTTCAGTTAATCCTTTATATAAGAAGTCTTTCATTCTATAATATACTTTTTCAGGTGGTTGTCTATTTTTTTCAACATCCTCATATACTTGTGGCCAAAATTCTGCAGCTAACATTTTCTCTCCTATAGCCAATGATAATAATGCATTTTTTTTAGCCTCGATTCCTTCAATAGCTGTAACTAAGTTATTAGTCTCATCTTCATGTAATTTTCTTAAAAAGACTGTATATGTATTAAAATAAGGTATGTAAACTTCAAGAATTTTTTTATATAAGACTTTACTTTTACTCTTCTTTTTCTCGATATTATCAACTATATTTTCTAATGTTGCTCTGATCCTATTTATCCAATTATTAAGTATACTGTGTTTTTTAGATATATAAGCTAATTTCTGAGCAATTATTAAGTCAAATTCATCTTTAGATAAGTGCATCATAAGTGGTACACCAATAACTAAATAACTCTTATTATTATCAAATATTCTAAGGCCAAGATATTGATAAATTTCTACATTGAAATCTTCAGTTAATAATACTTTATGAATTTTTTTTACTTTTAATTTTTTTCTTATATCCTCTATAGATTTAAATAGTTCTTTAAATTCTTTCTTTGTTATTTCTATTCCCTTTGGTGGATATATCCTAATACATAATCCTTTTAACGTCACCCATATAACAGATATCAAAGGGATTAACAACCATTTATCTGTAGTATCTATTAATGATACTTCTAAATCTTCTGCCAAAAAATCTATTAGTAAAAGTGACCCTATTATTACTACTAAGCATGAAATTGACATTATAAAAACATATGAATAACCTAAGATACCTAGTAAGAACGCTTTAAACTTATATAGATGTGGGTGTTTTTGACTATAGTCCTCTATTTTTTTTACAATAGATTCAATATTGTCATCTTCCATGATCTCCTCCTAATTTTGTAAAATTTAGCTCATATTTATAATCTTTCATTAATGATTATACGTTTTTTTATATATTAAGTCCATACTATAAAATTTTGCTATTAATTTTAAACTACATTGTAAGTCAATGTTAAAAATTGGTGTATTTATGTAGGTACGCTATAATTAAGCTATATATAAGCTTGAAGAAGTAGCATTGTAACAAATGTAAAGCACCTAATTTTATATATTCAAAAACTATCATTATCCTAACATAGTAGGTCAAGGAAAACAAGAAGTTGAGGATTTTAGATTTGCTAAGAGAAAAGTGTGTCATCATTGTAATGCTAAAGCTGTATCAATTAACGGATAGTCATCCCCCTATCTATATAGATGATATGTTATTATTTATATTCTATATTTTCTATACTCATTTTGTTCATTATATATAATGCTAAAATTTAAATTGTTGACAAATATATTTTTATCTGATACGATTTTATTGCGTCCATGGAAACAATATTTGAAAGGGTGCCTTTTATGAACTTAGAGAAAAACTTACTATATTTATTTAAAGAACTTTACGAAAAACAAGATGTTCTTAGTAAAGTTTGTAACGAAGACTTATTTGATAAATACGGAAACTCTGAAATTCACTGTATTGATGCCATTGGTATCATGGGTGAAGCAAACGGAACTCAGATTGCTGAACACATGAAAGTTACCCGTAGTGCAGTAAGCAAAATTATTCGTAGGCTATTAAAAGACTGTTTAGTAAATAAATATCAAAAACCTGATAATAAAAAAGAAGTTTTTTACAGACTTTCTAACAAGGGGCAAACAGTCTTTGAAAAGCACCAAAAAGCTCACGAAAAATGGGAGCAACGTGATACTGCTTTTCTACGCACTATTAATGAGAAAGATAAACAAACAGTACTTTCCTTCTTGCAGAATTTCAATAATTATCTAGACGAATTAATCAAGGAGAATGAAAATTAGAATAATTAGCAAAGGAGAATTAAAATGATTATCGATTTAACAACAAAAATTAACCATGAGCTGATTAATGCATGGTTAGATACACAAGAAAACAAACGTATTGCTACTGGGCATGTAGGAACACATCTAGATACTTATCAGAAATCCAACATTCCACTAGAATATTTTGAACGAACTGGAGTTTTATTTGATGTATCAGAAATTGAAAGCGAAAGGGATATTGCTATTTCTGACATAGAGCACATTAAAATCCCTGAAAATAGTTTTGTACTTTTCCGTACTAAGCAAATTGAAAAATATGAATATGGAACAAAAGAGTACTTCCATGATCACCCTCAGCTTTCTCATGATCTTATTGATTATCTAATTAATAAGAAGATTAGTTTTATAGGAATTGACTGTTCAGGTATCAGACGTGGAGATGAACACACACCTGCAGATATTCGTTGTGAAGAAAACGGAATTTATGTTATAGAAAACTTATGTAACTTACAAAATTTATCAAATGCTCCTTTCACTGTATACACTATGTGGCTTGATGATGAAGTAGCTACAGGGTTGAAGTGCAGAGTAATTGTAAAACAATAACTCTATAACTCTTAAATAATATTGTTATTATCTGAAAGTAACTTCACACTAATTTCTATTTTCGAACCTATATCAGCAATAATAAATAAAGCTACTTAAATATTTAAGTAGCCTTATTTATTTAATTACATGTATTATCTATTTTATTTACATCATACACTTTACAACCATTAATTTGACTTAGTATTCCTTGTATTTCTTTATCATCTGACTCTATAGACATGGCTGCATTATCTTTTAAGAAATCAATTTCTTCATTGAGTTTTCCAAAAAACTCATCATAGTCTATATTCTTTACATTTGATTTTAACTCTAAAAAAATAACATACAGTGGATATTGTGTCAGATATTTTAACTCTTTACGAACTAAATATACTTTATTAATTTCTTCATATTTTTTTAAAAATTCCTCTAATTTGTTTAAATTATCATCTGTTATTTTATGTTCTAAGAATTTATCATAATAAGTAATATTCGATCTTTCTTCTGTTGCCATTTCTACCAATTTTTCATATTTCTCTGCCTTCTTATAATACCTTTTAGCTTGTTCTGATTTTCCATTATTGATTAAATACTTATATATTTCATAACATCCATCTATTGTGTATCTTATGTCTATTTTCATAGCTTTTTCAATAAATTCTATTCCTTCTTTATTATCATCTTGAATTTGAATAACTCCTAGTCTATATAAAGCTTCTGCATATTCATTATCTATTTCTATAATATCTTTATAAATATTTATCGCTTCATCTATATCTCCATAATTTTCTTCTAAAACACCCATAAATAGTTTTTCATCAATAGATAAATTATTTACATCTTTTTTTAGTTTTTCTAGCTGCTCTATTCCTTCACTTGTTTCTCTATGCTCTTCCACCCACCAATCTGATATATTATCTTTCCATTGTTTATTAAGTATGTCTATAATATTATCTAAAGATTTGCCTAAATATTCTTCTGATGCTCTCAAACTACAATCTTTATTATAATTACTACTTTCATTTAAATTTAATATTCTATTTTTAGGTGAAGGATGTGTATCAGTAAGGTCTGTATTTCTTTTTAAACCTTTATTAATATATTTAATCATTTTATCTTCTGGTATTGTTTTATATAAATATTTTTTCATTTCATCATATACATTATTAGGCGGTTGAGTAAACTTTCTAATTTGTCTATTGATTTTTGGCCAGAATTCTAAATCTAATGTTTGTTCTCCTATTTCTAATGATAATATTGAATTCTTTATAGTCTCAGTTCCTACAACGATTCCAGCTAAATTGTCTGCTTCATATTCCTGTCCTCGTTGTAGTACAAATGTATAGGCATCAAGATAAGGCTCATAGATGTCTAGAAATCTTTTATATAAAAATCTAGTTCTTCTTTTTTTCTCTTCAATATTGCTACTTATATTTTCCCATGTATCTTTCACCATAATTATCCATCTAGTAATCTTACTATGTTCTTTAGATATATGAGCTATTTCGTGAGCAATCACTGCATCAAGTTCATCTTTTGATAAATGCATAATAAGTGGTACTCCAATAATTAAATAGTTTTTGCAATTACCAAATATCCCGAACTTAGGATGTCTATAAACACTTGCATTAAATTCTTCATTTAGTAATACCTTGTGAATTTTCTTAGCCTTTAGTTGCTTTCTTATTTTTTCTATAGTGTCAAACAACTCTTTGAATTCTTTTTTAGTTATTTCTATTCCTTCTGGTGGATAAATTCTTATCCAAAATCCTTTTAATATTATCCATATAACCCCAAACAGTGGTACTGCAAGCCATTGAGTTATTGCATGTCCTACTAAGTATCCTACATTATCAGATAAAGATAAACTTAGTGAAACTGTACCTGCATAAATTCCTACAACTACTGCCAAAACTAAAAGTAATATTCCAAAGGCATACACATATCCTAAAGTTCCTAATAAAAATACTTTAAACTTGTATAGTTTAGGATGTTTTTGACTATAATCCTCTAATTCTTTTATAATAGATTCAAATCTATCATATTCCATGATGTCCTCCTGCTTTTGTAAAGTTAAGTTGATATCTGTTACATTTCTTTAATTATTATACATAGTTTTATATATCGAGTCTATACTACAAATATTTTATTTATTAATTTTTAGATGATGTTTTTCAAAAATAAAAGATTGTTGAATTATCAACAATCTTTTATTAAAAATTCTATAAATATAATATCAGAATCCTTATGTCTTCTTTAATCTTTTATTTAACTCTAAAAGTTTGAGGTGCTTTTTTGTAAACCAATATTATAGCAAAGATAATATAAATGATAGAAAACCCAATTATAATTGGTAAAACTATATTAGCAGGAGCTTTACTTTTTAGTGACATATAAGCTATAAAATATACAATCCAATTTATTAACCCATAGAAAGGATTTTTCATCTGTAAAGATGTTGTAAAGGGTTGAAATATATAGTACATAAAAATATAATGTATTGAGAAAAACAAAGCTAAGACTATTATATAAAATAAAACTGGTATAATTTCTAAAAGCCTTTCTGGATTATATATAAATGTAGTCAAGAATATTCCTGTGCAAAGTATAATAGTAGGAACAATATTGTTATAGACTATTTTCCTTAATCTTAGAAAAAACATTTTAAGTAAAGCATCACCTTTTTTATAAAATCCATATTGTAATAAACTCCTATCACAATTATAAAACATTGATCTAATTATTCTAGTAGAATTACATAATAAATACATTATAAAAATAAATATAGTATATTTATCAATAAAAACATTAGTTGCTTGACTTCCTAAGTTTTCACTGGTAAAAAAGTTAATTAAAATTAAAACTATAAAAACTCCACCTACTATTAAAGATTTAATTATCATTGGTCTATAGAACATTCTTTTATGTCTATAGAAAAAAATTTCATTTAAATATTGATAGCCATTCTTATCATTAAAAATATCTTTACTTAAATCTTTTTTCTCAAATTCCTTTTCTTTCATCTTTACATCAGCAAATTGAGCTTCTTTTATCGTCTGATTTATATCTTTAAAGTTTTCTATAGTATTTTTTTCATTTATTATATCCCAGTAGTTATCATATTTATAAATATATAAATATCCAATTATACCTAGTATTAAAAAATATATAGTAGTTATTATACTATTAAAAAATCCTACTAAATTTATATATTTAGGTATATCCGTAGCAAATACAACTCCATAATTTCCAACTACAACTAATACAAATAATATAACTTGTATAGCTTCCTTGTTATTAATACTAAAGCCATATTTTTTAAATAAATATAAATGAATGGCTTCAACAAATAAAGAAAAACCAACTATACCTAAAGCCACATTTACTCCTAATAAAGCATTTAAGTTAATAAATTTAAAAAATATAATAAAGACTATGATTTTACTAAAGAGATTCAACCCTTCTTCTAGTACTGTTAATGCTAGAGAATAGTCCTTAGGATGCATTTTCATTTGTTTTACTAGAATAAATTTTTCTTGTTTTATATCTAATAAATCTGAATTTATTATTCTAAGAAGAAAATAAAAAGAAACAATAGAAAAGAATATTCCATCTATTTTTTTCTCTCCTTTTAATATAGCATTCATTGGCAAATAAATTGTTAATAAAAATATAATTCCAGATTCTATAGGTCCACTAATACATTTATAGATTAAAGATAAAGCACTTATAAATTTTTTTATCTTTAAAAAAGAATAGTTCGTTCTTTCAAATAATTTTTTTAGTATAGGAATCCTTTTTAAAAAATAAATGAAGCCATTAATTTTCATAGATACTTGTATACTAATTATAATAAATATATTACTAATCATCGCTATCTTTCTCCCTGAGCATTTCCATTATTTCTTCCTCAAAGTTTGGATTTTTTAACAATTCTTTGTCTATCATTTCAAGCTTTCCTTCATTTAAAACCACTATTTCATCACATAAATCTTTAGCTAATTCAAGAATATGTGTAGAAAAAATAATAATATGATCTTTTTTAATTTCCCTAAGAAGTTTTTTTATCTCTAAAGCTACAACTACATCTAAAGAAGTTAAAGGCTCATCAAGTAGTATTACAGGTGGTCTACTAATCATAAACATTAACATTTGAATTTTGTTTTTCATTCCATGAGAATAAGCTTTAATTAATTTATGTCTATCTTCTTTATTTATTTTTATAATATCAAAATAATCATCAATATTAAGACTACTATTTAATTTATCTTTGTTAATGTCCATAAAAAATTTAATAAATTCATATCCTGTTAGAAACTCAGGAAGTATAGGATTAGAATATACATAAGATAAGTGATCAGATGTTAATTTTTTAATATTTCCTTCATAGGAAATAAGAACTTCTCCTGAATCTTTCTTTAATTCTTCAGCTAAAATATTAAAAAGTGTAGTTTTTCCTGCTCCATTTCTTCCTAATAAAGCATATATTTCTCCTTGCTGAAATGTGAAGCTAATATCTTTTAAGATTTTTTTATTATCAAAAGATTTAGTTATATTTTTTAACGTTAGACTTTTATGTTCCACAATCAATCTTTCCTTTCGTAAATAGATACATAGAAATTATCTAAGTTTACTTCATTATTAATAAACTATCATTTTTTAAATTCTATATTTTTTTATTTTTATATTATCATTACTTACTATGAATTTATAATCTTGTAGATAATATTATCTATCGTCTGAGCTAACTTTTATTTGAATTATTTTTATTGATTTACAGACTTTTATTATAACTCATTTTAAAAATATTTTTTTTAATTTAATAATAATTTTATATTTACATTTTACTGTATATAAGGTGCTTTTTCATTAAATCTAATTTGTATTTAAATACAATACTTTAAATACATCATCTGTTTTTATCGTGAAAGATTTCATCATAGTTCATCCGAGTCAGAATTTCTACTTCATATATATATCTTCAAAAAAATGAAAGATTGTTGAATTATCAACAATCTTTATTGAATATATTTATTTAGTTATACTTAATATTTTATTAATTAACTTGAAAACTTTATTAGTTTTTCAAGTTCTTCTATATTTGATGTCGGTATATTACATGAATAGTTTTCACATACATAAGCTGTTGCTTTATTATCTATCATTTCTTGATTCTCTGTAAAAGGAACTAGCCTATGTATTTCTTTACTTCCATCATTTAATACAACTATTGAAAAAGGTAAAAACTCTTGATTTATTTTATCTAACATTTTCTGAGTATCTTCATTATCCTTATGTCCTGAAATTACAATTTCTTTAGTAGATGATATATTAAATAGTAAAGCCATTAAAAAATACCCATGGTTATTAGGTGATACTTTTACATTTCCACCAAAAGCTTTAAGTATTTTTTGCGCTTTTTCTTCTAAATAATTATCTCCTGTTAATTTGTATAACCTTAGTAAATTCAATGCAGCTACTGAATTTCCTGATGGAATAGCTCCATCATATATTTCTTTATGTTTTACTATTAATTGTTCACTATCTTTTCCATATATGAACAGTCCACCATTTTCATTATCCCAAAATAAATCTAACATTTCTTTGTTAATATCTAGGGCTTTTTCTAAATAATTAGTATCAAAAGTTGCTTCATAAAGTTCTATAAGTCCCCATGTTAGAAATGCATAATCATCTAAATATCCAGGATAAGCAGCTTCCCCATCCCTATATCTTGCTAAAAGTCTACCGTTATCGTCTACTAAATTTTTAAATATAAACTCAACACTCCTTCTAGCCATTGATATATAATCTTTATTTTTGAATACCTTCCCTGCATAAGCCAATGCTGCTATCATAAGACCATTCCATGATGTAAGTATTTTGTCGTCTTTATGAGGATGTACTCTTTTTTCTCTATAGTCATATAGTTTTCTTATTATATTATTAATTTCTTCTTTTAAATCTTTGTTTTTATTTAATTCCTCTAAATCTTTTCCTATTAGGTTTGGGACATTTTTACCTTCAAAATTACCTCTTGGAACTATATTATAGTATTCTGAAAATAACTTTCCTTTTTCATCCCCTAATACATCAAATACCTCTTCATATCCCCATACATAAAACTTTCCTTCTACTCCTTCTGAATCTGCATCTATAGCAGAATAAAAGCCCCCTTCTTTTGAAGTCATATCCTTAATTACAAATTCAAATATTTTTTCAACTATTTCCTTATATATTTCTTTCTTAGTTATTAAGTATGCTTCTGTGTAAACTATAGCTAATAAGGCATTATCATACAACATTTTTTCAAAATGTGGAATTAGCCACTTTTCGTCTACTGAATATCTAGCAAATCCAAAACCAATGTGATCAAATATTCCACCTTTATACATTGACTCTAGTGTCTTTTCTACTATTTCCAAGGAAATTTTACTTTTTGCATATATATGATGTCTTAATAAAAATGATAAGTTATGGGGTGTAGGAAACTTAGGCTGAGTTCCAAATCCACCATATATATTATCAAACGAGTTATTATATTCGGTAAATGCTCTCTTAACGCTTTCAGCCCCTATGTCTTCTTCTACATGTGATAACATATTTTTTTCAACAAATTCTAATATATCTTTACTAGACTTTAATACATCTTCTTTTTTACTGTTCCAACTTTCATGTATAGAATTTAGTAATTCTATTAACCCTACTCTTCCGTATACTGTGTGTTTAGGAAAGTATGTTCCTGCATAAAAAAGCTTTTTATCCGGTGTCATTATAATAGTTAAAGGCCATCCTCCACTTCCAGTTATAGCCTGACAGAAATTCATATATATACTATCTATATCTGGTCTTTCTTCTCTATCTACTTTTATAGCAATAAAATATTTATTTAAAACATCTGCAACTTCTTCATCTTCAAAAGATTCTCTTTCCATTACATGGCACCAATGACAGGTACTATAACCAATACTTAAAAATATAGGTTTATCTTCTTCTTTTGCTTTTTGAAATGCTTCTTCACTCCATGAATACCAGTTTACTGGGTTATAGGCGTGTTGTAAGAGATAGGGACTTTTTTCGCTAATTAGTCTGTTAGGTTCACCATTTGCATTCATATGTATCAACTCCTAGTTTAATTATTATTAGAATTATGATACCCTTTTGATTATGTAATTATTAATAATTATAAGAAAATAGAGGTACTTATATACTTTTAGTATTTAAGTACCTCTATTAATAAAAGTTAATATGTTAAGTTGCTGACGCCAAGTCTTGTCCTATATTATCAAAGATTTAAGAGCATAAACTCCTAAATCTCATCTTAGTATTAGTTTTATAAAATCTAGATATGTTTCATCTATTTATCCTAATTAACTCTTAATATTATTACTAGATATTATCAAATCTTTTCTACGATATACTCCAAGCAGTAATCCAATTAGACCCATATTAACTATAAAGTTCGTACTGCTATATGAAATAAGAGGTAATGCAATATTCATTACAGGAAATAGTCCTAAATTCATGAGCATATTAGCAGTTAACTGTAAAGAGAACACTATAATAATGGAAGTTATAATATATTTTCCATATATTGAATGAATTTTTTTTGTTGTCAAAAACATACGTATGATAGTTAATAAAGCTATGAAGACTATAGCTATACCAACAATCCAGCCAAAAGAAGAAACAATATAGGTAAATACAAAATCAGATTCTAATGCTGGAATTGTAAATCTAGTTCCGAATCCCTTATCATAAAAGTATAGTCCGTCTCCTTTTCCTAATAATTTAGCTCCAGATAATACTTTTTCTATAGATACATATATCCATCCATTTCCTGTTGGATCTTTTCTAGGATTCAAAAAAGCACTTAACTTTTCCATTCGATAATTTTGAGGAATAATATATAAAAGTAAAAAGCCTAACACTGCACCTATTAAACTCCCATATATAGAAATTAAAAATGATTTTTTGTTTCCTTTAAAGTTTTTATCCATAATTGCTATTGTAATCATAACTAAAAATACAAGTCCAAGTATCATAGTGTTTATAAGGGATTTGTAAGCTAAATTAATTGATATAGCTAAAGCTGCTAAACCAAGTACTTTTAACATATCTTTTATATTACCATTTATCCATCTTATTAAAAGACCTGAAAATGATACAAGTAAAAAAGGTATAGATACAGACATTGGATCAAAGCCTATTGGACCAATGATAATATAAGGAAAACCATGCATATCATCTAGAAAATGTATAGATAAAAATAAAAAAGCAATGGTAGCTATAAAAATATGTATAGAGTACTTTTCAAGCCTTGTATAGTCAAAGAAATATAGTGTTAATAAAGTAATAATCCCTATACCTATATATACTAGATAAGATTTAATAGATATATTCTCTGTATTTAAAAAAGCAATATCATTTGCAAGATAAAATAGCACCAGTCCACCTGCTATAACCATCATACTAATAAGAATGATGATAGACCATTCAGTTTTAGGTTTATGAGTTTTATTAAGATTCTCTCCTATTTCAATAGGGTTCCCCATTTGTTTAACTGCCTTTTTTACAGCTTCATCCTCAGTCATTCCATCACTCATATATTCATCCTTAATTTCATCTATATGTACCATTAATTCACTTGAAATATCATTATGAATTTTTTTATACTTTATTTGTTTACACACATCTTTTAAAAATTCTGAGATATACTTATTCAATATTTTCACCTCCTATGATCTTATTTATGGTTCTACTATAAATTTGCCACTCTTTTTGTTTTTCAGCTAACAACTTTCTTCCATTTGTTGTAATGCTGTAATATTTTCGTTTTCGAGTAGATTTAGTATCTTCCCAGTATGCCTCTATCATTCCCCGACTGTGTAGCTCATGTAATATTGGATAAAGAGTTCCTTCTTTTAAAGTAAAAGTATTATCTGATTTCTTTTCTAGTTCCTTAATCATTTGATATCCATACATATCACCTGTGTTCAACAAGTTAAGTACTAACATAGTTGTACTTCCTTTTAAAAGCTCTTTGTTGATTTTCAATTATATACCTCCTATATCTATGTATTGTATATCTATATATTAACTTCAATTCTATACATTGTCAATCAAAGATGCATATAAGAAAAGTCTTAGCTTGCAGTATAGTACTTTAAATTAAAATACAAAATACTTACAAAGAATAGCTTAACTATAATTATTCTAATTATTAACTTAATCCATATCACAACATCTATTTAAATAAGTTAAAATGTAAATATATCATTTAAATCAATCTCTAAATCATTAAAAACTTCAGATTTAGCTATATCATCCTTCAAATATATCTTTGGCTCTTTATATTGATCATCTTCATTTAAAGAGAATATATGAACAAAGTTTTCTTTAGGTGATATGATCCAGTATTCTTTTATCCAAATCTCCTATATAAATTCATCTTATCAATATAATCGATTGAAGCAGTTGAAGGGGATAGTATCTCTACTACAAGGTTAGGAACTCCTTTATAATTGTTCTCTCCTAGTCTATCCTTATTGAATATAACTGTTAGGTCTGGCTGCTGCACCTTATTTGTATTATCACCATCACAAAGCACCACATCAAATGGAGATACAAAATTCACACATTTCCCTCTATTCTTCTTAAAGTAATTTCTAAATTCAGCAGATAAGTTTGCAACTACCGTTGATGTGCTAATGAAGAAGTTGATAGTAAGTTAATCACTCTCACCTAGTCGTATTTAATTGTAATATTTTTCCAAAACAAGTGTAGAAAGTTGTGTAGTTATATTGAATACTTTTAGATGTTGTAGTTTCTATTAGATACTAGCTCTCTAGGTTAATTCTCTATTCTCTTTGAGTTAATGAGTTCAAGTCGTACCATCTTCATAAATGCCATGTTTTCAATATTTTTTCTACTCATAATATTATCACTATATCTTGAAATTATATTTTTATATCTCTATAATTTGTTATATGATCCTATTTATTTCAAGATATCTTTGTTTCAAAAATATAAGAGCACCTAACTCCCCTGCACTATATAATGCAGATGATTCAGCTAGATGCTCTTTATCATATATAAATATATTATTTTTAAGGACTTAGCACGTAGTATCGTCAATGAACGTGACACCAATGACATGTACTATAACCAATACTTAAAAATATAGGTTTATCTTCTTCCTTTGCTTTTTAAAATGTTTCTTTGCTCCATGAATACCAGTTTACTGGATTATATGCATGTTGAAGTAAGTATGGACTTTCTTCTTCAATCAGTCTATTAGGTTTCTTTGAAATGCTCATGTTACCATCTCCCTTTTCTTTTCGAAGTAAAAAATATTAGAAATATTATGAATATTATACTTTTAATGTTACATTATCCCCTTGTCTCTCGTAAGTTATACGTTTTATTATAGTTTTAAGTAAACCATTTCACTCTTTTGGCGTAGATGCAGTTGGCCATTTTCTTTTAAATAATAATCTCAAAAATAAATATCAGAAAACTCAACATTAACAGCATTTATGAGTCTAGTATCCGAATCTAGACAAACTTGATTCTCTTCATCAACTATACCTTCTTTTATTGGCAATATTATAGTAAATGTGCTTCCAACACCTAATTCACTATCTACTTGTATTCTCCCCTCCAAAATAACTATTAACATCTTTACAATAGCTAACCCAATGCCGCTGCCCTCAGCTTGCCTAGAAAGATTTTTTTCAACTTGTTCAAATCGTTCAAAAATTTTCTCATAATTTTCCTTTGGAATTCCTATACCAGTATCACTTACATCAATAGCTATTGTATTATTGATTGTATTTTCTTTAACCTTGACAGTTATACTGCCACCCTCAGGTGTAAACTTTATAGCATTTGACAGAAGATTTAAAATTATACGTTCATATTTTTCGTCATCTATTATAATATTCTTACTACTGATATTAGATTTAAAATATAGATTAATTTTCTTCTGATCTGCATATATATTTACGGATTCTGTAATTAACTTTGTTAAAAGTACAATGTCCACATTCTTCAAATTTAATTTTAACTGATCTGAATCTAATCTGGTAATATCCAATAAATTATTTACAAGACGCAATTGTCTAAATGTATTTAGTTTTATACTCTCTATAAGACTTCTAACACGCTCGGGAATTTTATTAATATGTACATGTTCAATTAATTGGATAGCAGAGTAAATAACATTTATTGGAGTTTTGAATTCATGAGTAATAAGCGTTATAAACTCATCTTTCATAACAAGGTCTTTTTCAAGAAGTTCTCTTTGCTTTTTTTCTGATTTATATAATAATTCCTGTTGTTTATTAATTTTACGACTTTGTTTTCTAAGTAATAGTTCACGTTCTATTGCATCCACTACAGTAGTTAATATCATTAAGAAAAATGGATTATGAAACATTACTTCAGTCATAATACATACAGTACCTAACAATTTGTTATTATTCGAGTAATGGAGTGGAACTCCATAACAAGCACTATTATGGAAATGTGTATGATAATGATTAGTTCCTATTAACTGTACGGGATGATTTTGTTTAAGTGTTAAAGTAACCACATTTGTACCTACATGCTCTTCAATATATTGAACACCCGGATCAATTCCCAATTTGGCTACTGTTGACTTTATCGTTTCATCTCCCAAAGTATCTAACACATATCCGTTTTCATCTGAAATACCTATTAATATGGGAGTACCTTCTAATGATTTAATTATTTTTTTACCAAAAAATCTTACAACGTCTAAAATTTCTTTATATGCTTCTTTCTTTTTAGCTAACTCTAATTCCGACATAATATTTTGAGGTATACCAAGTTTATTGGGATCCATTCCTAATTCTCTACACCTCTTTTTTGATTCTAAAATATAACTTGCCTCTTGCTCATGTATATGTTGCAACATATATTGAATACCTCCTTAAGAACAAAATCAACTACTAAATCTATAATTAGAATACTATTTCAATCACCCTAAATTGCTTAAAAAGTTTAAAAGAATCTTTTATAGTTTAAAGCAGTGTCTTTGTCTATTAAAAAATTAATAACAGGGAGAATAATCATCCAATTGTTTTATTTAAACTAAAATCCCTAGGATTTATTATAGTTAAATTACTTATAATACTTATAAGTAATTTAACTATAATAAATCAATATTTTATTTCTTTAAAATATAATTTTTTTGTTAAGTTACTGACAAAACAGGAGAAAACTTTAGCATTTCTGTCGAAGGTTTTATTAAGTAATTTAAATAACTTTGTGTCTTTTGCATATCTTCTCTAGTACATCCACTGTAATTTTTATATTTTCTTCCGTATGACTAATGTTTAAAATTAATCTTATCCTACCCTCACGAAGTTTAACAGCTGGGTAACATATTGGTGTCGAATATATTCCTTCATAATAAAGATCCTTGACAACCATTCTTAATTTTTTGTGGTCTTCTATAAATATTGGAATAATTGGACTTTGACTATTTCCAAGATTAAATCCCTTAATTTTTAATAATTCTCTCATATACTTATTTTTTTTATGAAGCTCTTTTATCATCCAAGTATTCCTTTCAATTTCTTCAATGGATGAAAGAACCACAGAAGCATCTGCTGGTGTCATACAAGCTTGAAATACATAAGGGTCCGACCACTTTAGTAGTGAACAATATTTTTCCTTGGTAGCAACAAAACCCCCTATAGATGCAGTAGATTTTGATAAAGTTGACATAATAAAGTCAACATCTTCACTTACTCCTTCATTATAACAATATCCTTGACCTTTATCTCCATAAATACCAAAGGTGTGAGCCTCATCTACATATAAGTAGAAGTTATATTGTTTTTTTAGAGAAACTATTTCCTTCAAAGGCGCCAAATCTCCACTCATAGAATAAGCAGATTCAACAATTACAAAAATATTATCATAAGAATTCTTGTACTTAACTATTTTTGACTCTAAGTCTAAAACGTTATTATGCTTAAATGAAACCCATTTTGCATTTGATAATTTTAATCCATTTATTATAGATGAGTGACACTCTCTATCAAAAATAATCAAATCGTTATTTCCTGCCAAATAAGAAATTGCAGCCATATTTGCAGTAAATCCTGTGGGAAAAAGAATTGCTTTCTCTTTTCCAACTAGTTTTGCTATTTTCTTTTCTACTTCTTTGTGTAAAGAGCTCATCCCACAAGATGATGCAGAAGTACCACATCCTGTACCAAATTTTCTTAGAACATCACAAGCTTTTTCTATTATAGTTTTATTTCTATTTAAACTTAAATAGTGATTAACACACCATAATATACACTCTTTTTTATTTCCAGAATTCTCTGTAATAACGTTTGAAAGGTTAGAAGCTCCATATTCTAGATATCTGTCGTATTCATATCCTGTATATCTATTTTCTTTATTGATAAAATCCTGTATATATTTTGCTCTTTTTTCTATATTGATTATATTATTACTTTTTAAATATGCTAATACTTCTCCTATTGAACTCAAATGCTTGTCCATCTAGTCATCTCCTTAATAATTTAAGATTATGAAAAATTTGTATTTATCTATAATATAATTTACTGTATAAAGTTATGGAATACCCTACCCATCTTAATTATAATATAGCAAATAAGTATTTTTTTGTAAATAGTCGCTAATTTCCTAGGAATATTAGCTTTCAAATCTACATCAAAGTTCTTTTTAATCAATGTTATTTTGCATATCAAGTAGTACTTAAAATTTATTTATTATTTACTATAATTTGTACAAAATTTGTACAACATAAAAAAGATAGAAAAACTCTCCCTAACTTAATCAATAAACGTTCATAAAACAATATATTTTATCTAGCTTATGCCATGATTTCCACTTCATAAACTACCTTTAATTAGTAATATTAAAACTTAACCAAATAGCCTACTTTATTTATGATAAGATTCAACATATAACAATCTAAACTTTAATAATTTTTTTAATTATTTAACTACTTTACTACCAGTATGCAACTTATTTCCTCATTTATAGCATTCTTTATTAAATCTAATTACCAATTCCATTTTTGCATTTAATTAGGATCTTGCCCCATGCCATCACGAATTACTTTACCTCCACCAAATATTACTTCATCTCCATAGGTTGCATAATCTTTTTCAATCTCTATATATAAATCAGTATCTCCTAAACGAACAGCATCACCAGGTTCAAATCTAACAGCAGTACCAGCTGGAATATCTAGGTGCATTCCTTTAGTTTCTTCTCTATCAAATTTCAAAGCAAAATTTACTTCATAAAAATGATAGTGAGAACCTATTTGAATAGGACGGTCCCCTGTATTAATAACTTTAATCACAATAGTTCTTCTTCCCTCATTACAAATGATATCTTCATCTTTTAAAATATATTTTTGAAATCTCATTTATGGACTATCTTCCTTTTTTATTTATTTTATTGGATTATGTACTGTAACTAGTTTTGTACCATCTGGAAATGTAGCTTCTACCTGAACATCATGAATCATATCCCCAATACCTTCTATAACATCTTCAGTGATTAATATTTCCCTTCCTGATTTCATTAGTTCTGGTACAGACTTCCCTTCTCTAGCGCCTTCTAGTATTTCATAAGTAATTAGTGCTACCGCCTCAGGGTAGTTTAGTTTAATACCTTTCTCTTTTCGTCTTTTTGCCAAATCAGCTGCTACCACAATTAATAACTTTTCCTGTTCACGAGGTGAAAGTAACATATTTATTCCTCCCAAAATTTATAATTGACATCATGATATTACTTGAATTCATTATTTACATTAATTTAACTAGTATGCAGAACAAACCATTTTTTATAGCTAATATTACAATTTGTTTAATGCTCTTCTAGATCCTAAAAAGATCCATGTTACTATTACAAAAGGCATACTTAATGTAGGTAATCCATAGGGCAAAAGAAATGCATGAACACCAGCTGTTATTGGTACAGTAATTATAGCTGCTATGCATCCCATAATCTTAGCTAAAGAGTTCTTCACATCAAAGACTGCAGATACTGCTAACGTGGTTAACACTGCATTATACCCATATGCTCCAAGACTTATCAATGCATGCTCCCCGCCTAAAATATAAGCTGTAAGAAATCCAATCCCTGATCCTATAATAGAGTAAAATCCTAGCTTCCAATCTGCCCAAAATACTCCAATGAGAATTAAAATTCCTGGCCAAATATTATCTATAAAATATACTTGACCAACTCCATTGACTAATCCATCAATAAGAGAAATAGTACTTTTTATATTTAATTTCCAATGAGACAAATCTTGAGGTGCAAGTTCAGAAGTTAACTTTAAAATATTAAGTTGGTAATCTGCAAGTAATAAAAGCCATGTAAGTATAACGAAAGGAAAAGTTAGTACTGGAATATTTAAGTTCTTTAAGAAATGCATCATAGCTCCAGTAAATATTGCAGCAAATAACGCTCCCACAATGGCCATTATCCACCTTACATCTCCAGTTAGAAATAAACTTAGTGCTAATCCTGTTAGAATTGAGTTATATCCAAATAATCCTTGATTTACAAGACTTTTGTTCCCTCCTCCAAAGTGTCCTACTAATGTTCCTATAATTGAAGATATTAGTGATACAATTCCTAATTTGTAATTTACAATACTTATAGCTATAAGAATAATTACACCTAATACAGCGTTATCAATAAATATAATTTGTGAGATACCTTTTAAACATGCTGAAATAAAGCTGTTAAAGCTAGTTTCTCTCATAACTTATTCCTCTTTCCGTAAAATTTTTTATAAAAAATAGATTTGCCATTATATCTTAAGTATTATAATGACAAATCTATAAATAAATTATTCTATATATTTATTTTCATATAATTTTATTTATTCCATATATTCTTTGTAGTCTTTAAATATGTCTCCTACAATCGCTAGTAGAAATTAGGACATAATTATTAGATAGCTTGCATATTCTTTACAAAAGTATACGCTTCTTCATTATAAAGATCACTTAAAAAACCTATATGTACACTTTTACTTAAAACTTAAAATATCAATAATTTAATACAGGAGGTATTTAGAAAAATGCATATACTAGATAATTATTTAAGTCCCTCAACATGTGTTACACTGTATACCGCTACAGTTGTAATATTAAGGAGGGCTACAATTAAAATTAAAAATGAGGTTAGTAAAAAGAAGCTTCCACTTCTAGGTGTGTGTTCTGCATTTTCGTTTCTTATAATGATGTTTAATGTTCCACTTCCTGGTGGAACTACTGGGCATGCTATTGGAGGAACAATAATTGCAATACTTATAGGACCATATGCAGCTACTGTTGCCCTAACTGTAGTGCTTACAATACAAGCATTTTTATTTGGAGATGGAGGAATTTTAGCATTAGGAGCAAATGTGTTTAATATGGCAATTGTAATACCTTTTGTGGGATATTATTTATTCAACAAAATAAAGGGCGATAATCATAAAAGAAATTATCTAGCTGCCTTTATTGCAGCATATGTTGCAGCCAATATATCTGCTTTAGTAACAGCAGTGGAGCTTGGTTTACAGCCTCTTTTATTTAAAAGTGCTTCAGGACTGCCAACATACTTTCCTTACTCACTCAAAATAACTATACCATCAATGGTGATTCCTCATCTTCTATTTGCAGGAGCATTGGAAGGAATTATTACTGCAGGAGTATATATTTTCGTAAAGAAGACATCTCCAGACATTATTTATGAAGGGGATAATAAAGATAAAGAAATAAGAACTAGTCCATTATATGGCTTACTATTATCTATGATCCTTTTAAGTCCATTAGGCCTTCTAGCTAGTGGTAGTGTATGGGGTGAGTGGAGTTCTGAAGAAATTAATAAACTAATAGGATATATTCCAAATGGAATTAAAAATGGATTTCAGCATAGTGCACTTCTCCCAGATTATACAATATCCAAGTTAAGTGAACCTATATCATATGTCATTTCAGCAATACTCGGAGTAATCATAGTTATTATAGCCACCAAATTTATAAATAAAGGGATACTAATATATAAAAATAGGCAACAAAATGGAATGGATGTTTAAAGAAGATGAATATACTCCAAGTAATGATAAGAACAATTTTATAGATAAAAGTATCTTTTCTATATTAGGGGTACTATCTAGAATAAAGAGTAGTAATACAAATAAAGAAAATTTTATTTACAATATAAAGTGTGAAATGAAACTCATATCTACTATACTAATTGTTGTGCTTGTATCTTTATCTACTAACTATAAGTTTATTATAGGTGTAGGTATATATTTATTAACTTTAATTTCCTCGCTAGATAAATGTGACATTAAAAAAATACTATCTATAAGTATAGTAGTCCCTATTTTTACGTTTATAACCCTAATACCTTCTATATATTTTGGAGGTAATTATCATGAATTACTGATTGTAGGTAAAGTTTTTATAACTATTTTAACTACTAGTATCTTATCCTATACTACTATGTGGAATGAAATAGTAAGATCTTTAAAATTAATACATATTCCAGATATTTTTATTCTTATTATGGAAATTACCCTAAGATATATATTTATATTAGGAAAGTTTTCACTAGACATGTTTTACAGCTTGAAATTAAGATCTATAGGTAAGAATAGTAACAAATATAAATATTTATCTGGAATGATAGGGACGCTATTTCTAAAATCAAAAAAATTGGGGGACGAACTGTATTTTGCTATGGAATGTAGAGGATTTCAGGGAGAATTTAATAGGTATTCAAATTATAGAATAAGCTTAACAGATCTAGCTTATAGTTTAGCTAATATAATAATATTTTTAATGTTTATAGTTTTTATTTAGCTAGGATGTGAAAGAATGATAGAACTTGATAATGTGTCTTTTAGATATAAGAATGTAGAGGCGTTGAGTAATATAAATATTAAAATTAATAAGGGTGACTCTGTTGCCATAATAGGTTCTAATGGTAGTGGAAAGTCTACATTATTGAAGCTCTTGAATGGGTTGGTTTTTTCAGACCGAGGAAGGTATACTTTTGAAGGTATAGAGATTAATGAAAAGATAATGAATAATAGCAAATTTTCTAGTCTTTTTCATAAAAAAATAGGTTTTATATTTCAAAACTCTGACTCACAACTTTTTTGTCCAACAGTATATGATGAAATCGCATTCGGTCCAAGGCAAATGAATATGAATGAAGAGAATGTAGATCAGAGAGTTAAAGACTGTCTAGAGCTATTTAATATTGAACATCTTATGAAGGCTCCACCATATAATCTAAGTGAAGGAGAAAAGAAAAAAGTTGCTATAGCTAGTGTATTATCATTAAATCCAAATGTTTTAGTTCTAGACGAGCCCACTAATAATCTTGACCCAAGGACAAAAAATTTCTTAAAAGATATACTTATTAAACTTAATTTTCATGGGAAAACAATTATATGTGCAACACATGATTTTGAATATTTATAGGGTCTCTTTAAAGAAGCAATAGTATTTTCAGAAAATCATACTATTGTAAAGCAGGGAAACTATAATGAAATAATAAAAGATGATGAATTATTAAGAGCGTATAATATAAAGTGATAAACTTTATGAAACTATTAAAAGAAGATAAATATATATTTATCTTCTTTTATTTTTTCAATATTTCTTCACTTCATAAATTCTAATTTACTGAGTATAAGCATGTTATAAAAAATATGGACTTTTTCATTAATCAATCTGTTCGATACTCTATTTAAGTTAGTCGTACTATCACTTTCTTTTATAAGTTATTATACCTTAAAATAAAAAAGATACTATAAATAGTTATAGTATCTTCACCTATCTAAAGTATTTTCATTAAGGTCTGGTGTATAGAAAAACGAATATGTCGACATGAGTTTAAATACTTTATAGCCTTTATTAATTCAGATTATATTGTTCTTTTACTAAACTATAAAGACCTACTTTTTCTAGTAGCCCTATCGGTGCTAAAAATGTAACTGTAGCTGTTCCTGGATATCTACCAATTTCTACCGCTCCATTTATTGTAGTTCTATTCTTTACTTCTGGAACACTTATCCCAAAAAGTTCAGCTGCCCTACTAAGTCCATTATCTATTGCCTCATTTAAGTTTGATCCAGTCCCAACAAAGCTTATTGGTGCAGTATCTTCTAGGGATTCTACTCCCCACTCGCTTGCTAGTTCCGCTGCTCTTTTCTTTTCCTCTAAGCTTAGTGGTTTCGCTAGATATGGTAGATCTTCTTCAACAGGTAGTATTATTGGCCCATCAATATTTAAATTTTTGATTACTTTTACTTTTAAGGTAACAACTGCAGAAACATCACAAGTATGACCTGCTATTTCTCCATCTCCCTGCATAGCATGAACATCTCCTACATAAACTCCTCCACCCTTTACTTTAACAGGACATATAACTATTGCCCCTTCTCTCGCCCTATTAATATCCATATGTCCATCAGTTTTATTTTTTATCAATTCTTCTTCTGTTAATGAATACTTATGTGGAGCACCTAATAGGAATGATCCAAAATCTCCAGCATTGTGAGAGTCAGGCATAGCTATAGACGGAGTTGTTCCTAGTTGCCCAATAAACGGTTTCAATCTCGAAATGTTACCGACTATATCATGAGGTGCAAATGTTACTACCGGATGTTGAATTGAATTGTCTGGAACAGCCATGTATGACTTTGCTTTTTTGGCAGCTTCTTCCGATGCTTCTTTAGTTAGTGTAACCCCTATTGTTTTGTGTTCATTAAAAGCAATTGTATACCCATTAGTAAACTGGAATGCAGAAATCTCTTCATCACATTTTACACAGTGTACCGAAGCTGAACCAATACCTTCTAGTTTCGTTTCTGGATAAAGTGTACCACAGTTAGGACATCTCCCAGCTACAAAAGGGTCTCCTACAAAGTTTTTCTCTACTGCAACTTCATTTCCTGAAGATGCTACTGAAGAAGTTACGGTAACTGATTTAATATAGATTGCAATTGCATCTCCTATTTCTGCATTTTCCACGAATACAGGTTTTGTTACTTCATGTCCACCCCTTAATGCGGGAGTAATCATAGGTCCCCAGCATCCTGGCGCCGTATTAGCAACTATTATCCCTCCATCTTTGACAGGACCAAGCATTGATTGATTTGGATCTAATATTCCATTCGTGAACTCGTTTACGAATACACTTTCCTTTGGCAAAACATCTCCTCCTTCTTTTATCTAAAATCGTCTAACATTATTTATATTTGTATTTTCTCCATATTCATCTATTGTATTCTATATATTTATAGCCCTTATTTTTACTTAATTAAATTACAATATATTAATTATGCAAAATAACTATTCGTATAATATAGCCACCAAATGATTCGAAAAAGTATAGAGTAATTTTTGTATTTTAATCCTCTCTCAAAAAATAGTAAAAAAACTCCTACTTATATTCAAAGTAAGAGTTATTAGTATTAAGTATTTAGAAGTATATTTAATAATCATATTACCTATAAGAAAGACTACATATTAGAAACCTGTTCTGTTTTATCAAATGGGAGTCTTATTTATTGTTATTTTAAATTACTTTTTCCTTCCACTTATTTGTTCTTATATATATAGTAGATACTACAATAGAAACTACAGAAGCTATAGGTGCTGCTAATCCTAAACCAATTAGACCTTTTAAGAAAGTTATTGCTAGTAAAAATGCCATTGGCACTCTAACTAATATAGAAGATAATATACCATTTATCATTGCAAAAGTAGTTCTTCCACTTCCATTTAAGAAACCATTTAGATTGAATTTAATTGCAACTAACATAAAATCTATACTAAAAGTTTTCAAATAATCAGTTCCTGCTTTTACTACATCTTTATCTGCCTTAAATATTCCCATTATAGATTGAGGATGTAATTGTGCCCAAACAAAGAAAAACAATGAACATACAAGAGATATTAATATACTTATATTTAATGCTTTACTAGCACGCTCTGGTTGATTTGCTCCTATATTTTGAGCAGTTAGTGATGCTAAGGCATAAGACATTGCCATAGGTGGCAACATAGAAAATACCTCAAATTTAGCAACTATACCTACTGCTGCTGATTCCGATACCCCTAGACTATTAGCGATAGCAGCAATAACTAAAAAAGACATCCAAAGTAGTACTTCCTGTAAAGATAAAGGACCTCCAAGCTTTAATAACTTTAACATCTTATCTTTATTTACAATAAAGTTCTTTCGTTTAAATTCAAATATAAACTTTCTCCTTGAAAGATATATAATTGCTAAAATCATACTAATTCCTTGTGATACAATAGTTGCTAAAGCAGCTCCAGCAGCTCTCATATTAAATGCTCCTACTAAAATTAGATCTAGAACTATATTAAATACACAAGCTATAGCAATAAAATAAACAGGTCTTTTAGAGTCCCCAAGACCTCTAAGTATAGCACTTATGGAATTATAACCAAATATAAATATAATTCCACTGGAAGCTATAAGTACATATCTTGTGGCATCAGCATAAGCTTCTGATGGTGTTTGTAAAATATTGAGTAAATGTTTTGTTGATATAAACATCAAACCAGTTATCAATAATGATATAAAGATTCCCAAAGTCAACATAGTCCCTATAGTTTCAGATGTATCTTTATTCTTCCTTGCCCCATAATATTGACCTACAAGAATTGTTCCTCCCATAGTTAGTCCTGTTATTAATCCATTTACAATCTGCATAACTTGTGTACCAATAGCTACAGATGAAAGTCCAACCGTATCTGTAAACAATCCTACTATTAACAAATCTGCTGTTCCATATAAAGCCTGCATAAGATTAGCTATTATAAAAGGTATTGAAAAACTTATAAGTGATTTATAAATATTCCCTTCAGTTAAATTTTGTTCTGTTTGTTTCAACTAACACCATTCCTTTCTAGATAAACAGAAAGTATATGAGATCAATTACTTTCTAATCTTAGCAAAGAAGAATAACATATATTAATACATCTATAAATTATAGGTTACTCAGTTCTTCATAATTTGAAATTACTTTATGTACTATTCCATACTCAATTGCTTCATCAGCACTTAGCCAATAATCTCTATCTGTATCCTTCTCTACCTTTTCTAAAGGTTGACCAGTAGCATTACTAATTATCTTATTGATTCTACTACGTACTCTCAGTATTTCATCTGCTTCAATAAGAATATCTGTAGCTTGCCCTTTACAACCACCTAATGGCTGATGTATCAGATATCTAGTGTTAGGTAAAGAGTAACGATCTTGTTTATCAGCTGCAAGATAGATTGTAATACCTGCACTTACTACCCAACCAGTACCAATAACAATAACACGTGGTTTAACAAACTTAATCATATCATGAATTGTGTCACCAGCTTCAACATGCCCACCTTGACTGTTAATAAATAACTTTATTGGTTCATCTCCCATTTCTTGTAGAATTAAGAGTTGCGTAGTTACCTTTTCTGCTAAATCCTGAGTAATCTCTCCAGAGATTATAATTGATCTAGATTTTAATAACTTTTCTGTCACTAAATTAGAAGCTTTTTGTTTTTGTTCTTGTTCTTGATTATTCATAATATCACTCTCCTATTATTTAAGATATTTAATTACGATGATAGGCATATTTATCATCATATGTTTTGATTTCAAACAATTTTAACACAATTGCCATATAAAGGCAAAATCTATTTTATTCTCTTAAAGTTGCTATTCATAGTAAATTATACATAAAATTAATTTACTAAACCTTTAACTTTAATGAATAAGTCTTTTATTAAATACTTATAAATCATTACACCTAAAACTCTGTTTTAATTTTCTTTACATATTACTACTTATTTTCAAAATCCTTAAACAATAGACTTGGTTGAATTCCAGTATTATTTTGATACTTACCACTACTATACTTTTCATAATCTCCTTCAATTGAATGATAATATATCTGACAAACTTCAATATCTGGATAAATTCTAATTGGTTGAATACAATGAATCTCCAATGTCCAGTATCCAGAAAATCCAACATCACCAAATCCTGCTGTTACATGAATAAACAACCCAAGTCTTCCTATTGAAGATCTTCCCTCAAGCATTGGAACAAGATTTTCTGTCCTCGTATATTCTTTAGTTCTACCAAGATATAACTTGTTAGGTTCTAAAACTATACCTTCCTCTGGTATAATGATACTTTTTGCCTTATTCTCTTTCTTCATATCAAGAATATTGTCCTCGTATACTAATAATTCATTATATAACTTTAAATTGTAGCTATTGGGATTCAATTGTTTTGGATTAAAAGGCTCAATAAATATATCTTTTTCAAGTCTATTTTCAATTTCTTTTCCTGATAGAATCATTTTTTCACTCCCTATGTAATTTGATTTTAACTTTATACTTTATCACGCTACTCTACAAGATAATGCTATAATACTAAGTATTATTTACAATTATATCATCAAATGACATAGTTATTTACATAAATAATTATGACTATATATTTGAATAATAAACATTACTGATTTATTAAACTATTTTCATAATATAACCTTTATTATAAAGTATAAAAACTACAGATGTTTTTCTAATTCATCTAATCCGTATATTATTTTAACATCTGGTATGTCAATTTTATATTTTTTCTGTTTAACCAGATACCCTTTATACCAACTTTTTCGCAAGATAATATATCTGTCTTTAGATCATCACCTATGTAATAACAGTTTGAAGGAGATATTTTTACCTTTTTGCAAGCTATATCAAAAATCTTAATATCAGGTTTTGCAACTCCTACATCATCTGCTGTTATAATCACCTCAAAATAATCCTTAATGCCAATTTTCTCAAGTTTCAAAAGTTGCTGATTATAGTCCCCATTACTAATAATACCTAATCTATAGTTCTTTAATCTTTTTAAACAAGGAATGACATCATCAAATGCTACCCAATTATTTTCATAACTTGATAAATAGGCTTGAAACTTTTTTCTGCCTCATCATCAGATAGTTTTACTCCTGATAAAGCAAATATTTCTTTTATTCTTTCATTCCTTTGATTTTCAAATGTAAGCTCACCATCTAAAAATCTTCTAAAGTTCTTTTCAGAGATATTACACCACATATGATAAAATTCATTTTGATTGACATTAAAGTATTCTTTATTTATTTTATAAAGTGCCTTTACTCCTAAATATTCAGAAAGCTTATGATCAAGTAATGTTCCATCTAAATCAAAAAATATCATAAAATTATCACTACCTCATAAATTTTTTCATTATATAATTACTGCCTCTATAAGTTGTTAAGTATAATATCGTTTTTTATAAATAACGATTATCATTATATTTATCACGATTATATCACTCAGTATTCACTTGTAAAATATACATTCTTGAGTCATTTTTTGTACAAATTCATTAATCATTCTATAAGATCTTTTGAAAACTACTGATGATTCATTCATATAATTTATATAATTTTCTCTTTTATATATAATTTTACTTAAGCATTTATGCATAGTATTAATTCTTTAATTATCATTTTTAAATATATTTTTCTTTTTTTATTTCTGAATAAAAAATATCTAAATCTATCCTAAAACAACTATATATTTCATAATTTTAATAACGTACTATCTTCTAGTTTATTATATTTAATAGCCATAAAAGAATTAATGAACAACCCTATTTGGCATAGTCTTCCTGCTGTAAAAAATGGACATGTCTATCTTGTTGATTATGCAAAGTGAAGTTCTAATGATGCTTTTACAAGAGAAAAATTATTAGAAGAACTTCCTAAAGTTTTGAGTAACTAATTCTAATTCTTTGAAAACTTAACTTAACTAAAAAGTATTCAATGAAATAGTAGTTTTGATTTTACATTCATGAAATAATAATATATAAGCATGTTTATCTGTATTAAAAAAACACTATTTTAAAATAGTGTTTTTCACTTATTTTCCAGTTTTAAAAACTAATTTCTTGTCCTAACTGATTAATATTAGCTATTTTAGTAGATTTATCACTCACTTTATTAATAAATTCATCACATATATAGAAATTATCTCTAAAATGCATTGGAACTAGTAGTTTAGGCTTTATTGTATTTATAAAATATTCTCCACCTAAGTAATAGAATTCATCAAGTCTTGGATCTACGGGTATAAATGCAATATCTATATCTTCTCCTATAATTTTACTAACTTCACGCTTATAGTCTTCTTCCTCTATCTTACGTTTTTCTTCAGAAAACTTTTTCCAATGCCACCAGTTTAAATCCCCAGCATGAAACAAAGTAACTTCATCTACATCAACTAAAAACGAAACTCCTTTATCTGTTGAACCATAAGCTTTAATTGCTATATCTTTTATCTTAAGTGATTCATAAGGATTAACATAATGAAAATCAAATTTATCTATAATTTCCCTTAAATCACTACTCAATATATACTCTATATTTGGATTTTCCTTCTTCCAATCAAATATATCAGGAGTATAATGATCACTATGACTATGACTCACAAAGACAAAAATACTTTTATCCGTTTTAAATATTGAATTAGAAAGTATACTATCTTCTACATTTATTTTCTCTAAATTAAGACTATCCTCATAATAGTCAAATATCAAAATATTATTTTTAGTTTCCACTAAAAAGCTACTATGTCCTAAAGGAAATATATTGGCTTTAGAATCTCTCATATTAACCTCCTATTTATTTTTTATATAGTAATCATATATTTTTATATCCTTTTTGATTATCCTTTAATAATTAATTCATCTATATAAAACTTTTATTCACATTCTTTTTTGCGTTTAACTATTAAAAATCTCTAAGTTACAATACTTTTCATTCCTTTTTCTTTTCATAACCTTCATATTTAACTTTAATTCTGCAAAATCTATAGAAAATCTTCCTTTTTTTAAGGATTCATCTAAATTAAATGTAAACTTATCTTCAAAGTTTTGCTCGATACATATAGTAAAGCTTTTTTCATTTATATTATAGACACTACTCCAAGCTGTTAAATTTTCTTGCTTCACTGTAGAGATTATATCCATACATATCTCTTCGTTTAAATAAGATGTATCCTCCATAATACTTTTTATTTTATTATAGCGAATACAGTTCGTACTACTTGTTACTGATTTATTAGTTAACAGTCTATATTCATTAGAGTTTAATTCTATATTTTCCTCATAAACTCCCTCTTCATATATTCCTACTCTATTTTTAATATCTGCAAAAAAGTATTGAACCTTAGGCCATCCATATTTTATTCTGTAGTCTATTGTAAAGCTTTTAACTATATACATTGCTTCACCTACTGTTTTTGCTCTCTCTAAGATATATCTAACCATACTTAAACTATTTATCATTAATGGAGTTGAGGTTCTATCTTCTTCTCCCTTTGTAGGAAGTGCTACAACTGCTACAAATAATCCCTCTTCGTTCATACCTTCATATGCTCTATCTTCTCCCATTTGCTCAATAAAACAACATCCTATGGTATTTACTCCATAACTTCTGTAAGATGGTACAAAACATATATTTCCTCCGTATTGAACCCAATCAAAGCTTCTTCCTATAAGTATCTTATCATTTTCAAGTTTCCCAAATATAGTACACATAACTTGTCTCCTTATCTTTTTGTTTCCAAGCACTTTCCTCAATTTTTTCATTAAGATAGTTCTCTAATTAATTTTATATCTATCACTCACTTTATTTTTTTATATCTATTAAATAGTTAAATACATTTCATATTGAGAAATCTCATCTTTTTGGAATCCAGTATGTTTTACAAATCCTTCTATACTTGCATTATTAGGAAAGCTTATACTTAAACTCTTTAAATTAAGATCATTTATAGCTTTTATAATAATATTTCTTGCAATTCCTCTATGACGATGCTGTAATTTAGACCATATAAAGAAAATTCTACCATGGACACTTATACTTAAAGCCCCTATGAGTTCAGAATCTTTATATACTCCATAATGTACTAAGTCTTCAAGCTTTTTCATATAATCTAAATCATTTTGCCAATTAATATGTATATTTTCTAATTTAGATGATAGGTCAGCAATAGTTTCAAAATTAATCTTTTGAATATCTATAGAATTATCCACTTCCCTTTTTAAGTTAAAAACATCTTTATAAGAATAATATTTTATGTCATAAATTTTATCATATCCTAAGTTTCTATAAAATTTAATTGCCCTATCGTTTCCTACGATAACTTCTAAAAACATCTGTTTACATCTATTGTCTAATGCAACCTGCTTATGTAAATCAAACAGCTTCTTACTTATACCCTTACCTCTATAATCAGGATGAACGCAAAGAGCTCCACAACGAAGAGTTTTTACTCCTTCATAATTCTTAATTCCCCCTAAAATTACACCAATAGGTTTGCTATCATCTAATGCTATAAATGAATACTCTAACTGATTTCCTTCTGTTCCAAAAAATCTCTTTAAAAAGTCATCCTCAGACATCTCAACTTTTATGATATAATCTGAAAAACCTACTTGAAAAGCCTCATATACTTTCTCAAATTCAACATTAACACAATGATTGTATGTAATCATAATTAATCTCCCTTACTAATTTTTCTTAATATTATATCTATGTAATTCTCAACTACATCATGGGTAATAGTAATCTTCATTACAGAATTCATATAGCCAATACCGTCCATTGTAGATAAAATAATATAAACCATTGATGATATATCAATATCTTTTTCAAATTCTCCACAATCAATTCCTTGTTGTAAAATTTCAGCTAAATCATCATAAAATAGTTTGTATCTTTCTTTAGCTTTATCTGACATATTAGGATTTCTAGCAAGTACAGACCAAAATTCAAAAGTAAAGCGAGACATTTTTTGTATTTTCTCTTCAAATAGACCTGTTAAAGTCCAATGAATATAATTAATTAGTTTCTCTCTATTTGACACTGTATTTGGAATATTCTTAATCAAATCACGTCTCTCTTCTAATCGATTCTTTGCAATTTCTAAAAATATTTCTTCTTTGCTATTAAAATAATAATAAATTCCACCTTTACTTACACCGGAAGCTTTAACAATATCATCAATTGATGTCTCTGAGTATCCTTTCTCGGCGAACAAATCAAAAGCATGTTGAATAATCTTTTTCTTTTTAGCTCCTGTAGATTCTTTACTTATTTTAGACATGTTACCTCCTTTAAAAACCGACTGGTCAGTTTTTTATTTTATTCTATAGTAATCAGACTTAAAATACAACGATGAATTTAACATTATTGAAACTTATTATTTTATTTAAATTTCATAAATAAAATAGAGTTTGCACAAAATATTTAGGGTATTAATAGTCTATCAAACACAATTGAAACAAACTTTTATGTATGATAGAATGTAACAAAATTAAGCTAAATTTTTCCTAAATATATTTTTAGAATGTAAAAAATCATTTAATGTACATTTTAGATATTAAATAAGAAAGGATGAATCTATATGAAAAAAGTTGTTATATATACTAAAGATTACTGTCCATATTGTAAAGCAGCATGTGAATTATTTAAAAATAAAGGCGTAGATTTTATAGAAACTGATGTAACATATAACGAAGAGGTATTTAAAGAAGTTAAGAAAAAAACTGGTTGGACAACAGTTCCTCAGATTTTTATTGAAGACGAATTTATTGGTGGATGGGATGATATAAATGCCCTAAATAAGTCTCATCAGCTAGATCCTAAAATTGGATTATAGTAAAACTATATATTTACCTATACTTAAATAAAAGAACTCTCTCTTAGTAATTTTTATAAATCTAAGAGAGAGTTCTTTTATTTGTTTTTCTATCCTTTAACTTAAAATATTTAAGTATACCTCTTTATAAGTTGCAAATATTTTGAATGTTTTCATTATTTAACTATGTCTTCTATTACTTTTATAAAATAGTTCATCTCTTCATCGTTTCCTATACTTACTCTTAAGAAGTTATCTATTCTAGGCTGATTGAAATATCTAACAAGTACATTCTTTTCTTTCAGCCTGTTAAATATATCTTCTGCTTTTATATATGGATGACTAATAAAAACAAAATTAGTTTTTGAATCTATAACATTAAATCCTATAGATTTTAATTCTTCTGATACCCTATTTCTAGTATCTATAATTTTTCTTCTTGTCTCTTGAAAATATTCTTCATCTTTAATAGCTTCTATCGCTCCAAATAAAGCTAGTGTATCAGTAGTATAAGAGTTTACTGAATTTTTAATTCTATCTAGTCCAGTTATTAGATGTTCTTGTCCTAGTGCAAATCCAACTCTAAGACCTGCTAGTGATCGTGATTTAGATAACGTTTGTATTACTAATAAATTTTCATATTTATCAATAAGTTTAACTGATGATTCTCCTCCAAAGTCAATATAGGCTTCATCAACAATTACAACCTTATCTTTATTTTTATTTAAAACTTCTTCTATAAATTCAAGAGGTACATATCTTCCTGTTGGCGCATTAGGATTTGGAAATATAATACCTCCATTTGGTATGAAAAATTTATCTATCGGCAATGAAAGGTCATTATTTAAAGATATTAAGTTATATTTTATATTAAATAAATTAGAATATACTTTATAAAAACTATACGTAATATCTGGAATTAATATAGGCTCATTAGGATTAAAAAATCCTATAAATGAAAAAGCTAATATTTCATCAGAACCATTGCCTATGAACACTTGCTCTTTCTTTAGAGAATAATAGTCAGCTATTGTATCTCTAAGTCTTTCACTAGTCGGATCTGGATAGAGTTTCAAGTTTTCATTTGCAGCATTTTGTATAGCCTTAATAACTTGTTCTGATGGAGGGTATGGATTTTCATTAGTATTTAGTTTGATATACTTTTTATCTTTAGGTTGTTCTCCAGGTATGTAAGGGTCTATTTTCTTTGTAATGTCACTCCAATATTTACTCATATATCTGCTCCTCTTATTTATATTTTTAATACTATTAGGGCTTAGCTACCATAAAAAATTTATTTAGACTAATTTTATCAAATACTATATATTTTAAATAAGTAGCTATATAAAATACCATTATAATATTTAAATATACTTATTCTCATCTTTATAAGAAACTCTTAATACATGATACTTAATTTAATCTAGTATATTGTACTATTTTTATATGTATAATCATATATTCTAAGTTAATTTTTGTAAACATATTGGTTTGTAGATCTCTTCATTAAGATTTAAAATATTATTTAATATTATCTAACTTTTCTTTTAGCTCTAATTTATTTATTATAAATATCTCTATACTATAAATGAATTTAGTGTAAATAAAAAATAATTATCTATAAAAAATAAAAAAATGCTTATTATACTAAAAAACGGTTAAATAGTATATTATAAGTTATTCTAATTTAGGTTAATTATTTTACTTTTTAATTGTAAAAAAAGAGAATGAAAAACAAATATGATGAAGAAAATAAGTAAGTTCATTAAATTAATTATTTTATAAAATATAGCTAATAAAAAACGTAATTTATAAGTATGAAGGGAGTTTTAGTTATGCAGAAACCAGTTATTGGATTAGTATCTAGTCTTACGTATTATACATTACCAAATAAAGAACTAGCTGAAAAAGTTTCACTAGATATTGAGTATAGTGAGTGTATTGAAAGTGCTGGAGGAATACCACTAGTAATTCCTATAACAAAAATTAGAGAAGATATAGAAAGACAAGTTGAATTATGTGATGGACTATTATTCACAGGTGGTATGGATATAAATCCAATAACTTATGGAGAAGAAATCTATTATGACCTATGGAAGTATAACTCTTCTCTTGATAAGTTTCAATTAACTTTGGGTGAGATAGCTCTAGAAAAAAACTTACCTATTTTAGGTATATGTAGAGGACTTCAAATTTTAAATGTAGTCAGAGGAGGTACTCTATATCAAGATTTATCTCAAATAAAAAAAGCTACTTTGAAACATATACAGGCATCAAAGCGAAGCGATATAGGCCATAAAGTGACTATAGAAGAAGACAGTATACTATACAGCATATTTGGAAAAGAAACTTATGTAAATACTTTACACCATCAAGTTATAAAAGACATTGGAAGAGGTATAAAGGTAGTCTCAAGATCAAGTGATGGTATTATTGAAGGAATTGAAATACCTGATAGGAAGTTCGTAGTAGCTGTTCAATGGCATCCAGAATTACTTGCCGAATACGATGATAAAAGTAAAGCTTTATTTAAATTGTTCATAGATAATTGTAAGTAATATATGTCAGTTATAAAAATCAAGAGAGTATCTTAAAGCTATATACTGTCTTGATTTTTATATATATCATAAGAAAACAAGGAAAATTTCAAAGATGAACTATTATAGCATCAGCTATAAAGAATGAGCATCTTAAATATAATTAAATGTTTTAATTTTAATAAACTATTTTCTCTTAAAGTGTAAAAAATAAAGTAGATTGATTAGCATTATTCATCTACTTACCTGATAAAATAGTTATCCTATAATTTTTATTTTAATTTTATTTCCCATATATATGACTTATTCATTGAAAATCTAGTTCTTTTTATACAGCTATGCCCTATAAACTTTAACTTTCCTAATAATCCTTTTATTATATTTCCGTAAATCTCATCACAAGATGTGACTACTTTTTTTACTGATATAAATCCAAATTCTTCTAGTGGGACAGAAGTCTGTACACATACATGAACAATTTCATTAGTTATATGTTCTTCTATTGACTTAAGAATTCTATAACTTGAAGGTCCACTAAACTCTTTAAACACTTTAGTTCCCACAATATCTTTCGTTCCTACAGGATCCCCATAGGAAATTATTTTAGCTCCTCTACTTATTGCTTCCTTAATATATTTAACAACGTTTTTCTCTATGCTATTTAATATTTCATTTACATCCTCAGGATTTTTTCTAATGCTTTTATAAAGTATCAATGGGTCTATCATTGAAGATATTATAGTAAAAGGTCCTTCAACGTTCAATGACACTATTTCACCTTTATCTGATAATATCTTAATGGCATCTAAAACTGACCTCACTCTTCCTTTAGAAAAGTCTATATCTAGATTATTTAACATTTCTTCAACTGAACTATATTTATACTTATTTACTCTTGGCCCGTACTTTTCATCTCCCAACTGTATATCTGATCCCAGTGCCTCAGCCTCTACAGTATTGCAAAATGGTAGAATACATATAGAATTTTTGTTGTGATCTTTTATATCTTTTGATAATAGAGCCATACTATTACTATCAATATGTACTTTTGGAAATAAGAATCTCTGTTTTTCAATTATCTCTTTAGGAATCTCGTCTAAAATATCACCTTGACATTTTGTAGATATTTCGTCCATTTATTTCACCTCAATACAAATATATATTTCCTTGTATTAATAATAATTTTGATATCTAAAATAAAATTCTATTATTCTTTCTATATACCTTTAACTTACAACTAGAAAAGATTCACAATTTATCATCATTTCTACTATAAATAATAATATAAGTTACAAAATTATTATTTTTTCTAAAAAAATTAAATGCTTTATATATTATCAATTCTAATACAGTATCTCTTATAAATATAGCGTTTGTAGTGTATATCAAATTTTTTTAAATTTAATAAATAAAAGCAATTGATATTACTCATACTAATAATAAAAATTATGGAGGGATATATATGTTTGGTTTAACACCTTTTAGAAGAGGAAGAAATGATGTTTTTGATTTCTTTAATGAAATGGAAAAAAACTTTATGCAAAGCTTTAATAACGAATTCTTTAATTTTAAAACAGACATCGTTGAAAAAGAAGATAAGTTTATATTAGAAGCTGAATTACCAGGATTCAATAAAGAAAATATTGATGTTAAAGTTGATGATAATAAACTTACTATTAGTGCTAAACAAGATACAAGCACAGAAGAAAATAAAGACAATTATGTTCGTAAAGAAAGACGATATGGATCATTTGTAAGAAGCTTCGATGTATCAAATGTTAAAGTTGATGATATTAAAGCAGATTATAAAAATGGTATACTAACTCTTGAGTTACCTAAAAAAGATTCTGGCAATTCTAATGGTAAAAAAATAGATATCAATTAAAATTAAAGATGTCAGTAATAAATTAAAATGCTTAGAGTATCTATAATTAGAACACTAAGCATTTTTTATTATATTTTTAGTTATTTTACTATAAAATAAATTTTTAAGATAATAATACAATAATTTTAGTTTTTAAAATTTAGTTCCTTATATACATACTTTTCATATTTAATAGTCATATTATTTTATATCTAAAATTTTAATATAATCAACTAGCGGGTCATCAGTTCCTTGTAATTGACAGTTCTCACCTTTTAATATATTAATATAATCTATTATTTCTTTAGTTATTATTTCTCCTATACAGATCACAGGTATCCCTGGTGGGTAAGCCATAACTATTTCACCTGCTATCTCTCCTTCTGAATCTGAAAGTTTGACTAATTTCTTTTTCATATAATATGCCTCTCTTGGTGATACTATGCTATCAGGATATTTAGGTAAAAAGTTTATCTTATTATAGGGTTTTATTTTAGTTTTATCTGATATATCTTTTAAACTATTAATTAATGCCTCAAAATTTTCCTTTACATCACCAATACTTGCTATAGCAAGTATATTATTAAGGTCAGCTAGCTCAATTTGTATATTATATTCTTTTCTTAATTTTGACTCCATCTCGTATCCTGTATAACCTAAATTTCTAACATTTATACCTAACTTAGTTTCATCAAAGTTAAAGCAACCTGGATACCCCACTAGCTCTTTTCCAAATGCATATACTCCTTCTATCTTGTTAATTTCATCACGTGCCCATCTAACCATTTGTAGAGTATTTTCTAGCAATTCTCTACCTTTTATAGACATATGTTTTCTAGCTACATCCAGAGAACACATTAGTAAATATGAAGCACTTGAAGTATATATTAAATTTAAAGTTTTCTTTACTTTGTCTGGCGAAATTTTAGTATTACCCATCATAAGAACTGAACTCTGTGTTAAAGAACCACCTGTCTTATGCATACTTAATGTACTCATATCTGCTCCTGACTTCATAGCTGTTAATGGAAAATCTTCATGAAAATACATATGAGATCCATGTGCTTCATCTACTAATACTAATATATCGTGGCTATGAGCTATTTCTACTATTGTCTTTATGTCAGAGGTAAAACCATAATAAGTAGGATTTATTAAAAATAATGCTTTAACATTTGGATGAGATTTTATAGTATTTTCAATCTTCTCAACAGTTATACCATTGGCTATTCCTAGCTCCTCATTAATTTCTGGTTCTACGTAAATCGGAACTGCTCCACTTAGTATAATTCCACCTATAACAGACTTATGAGCGTTTCTAGGAATAATTATCTTATCACCAGGCTTACAAGCACTCATTATCATAGCTTGGATTCCTGAAGTTGTGCCATTAACTAGAAAAAAGGCTTTTTGTGCCCCAAATGCATCAGCAAGAAGTCTCTCAGATTCATATATAACACCTGTTGGATTATTAAAATAGTCTAGGTCTTCCATTCCGTTTACATCCATATTTAATACACGTTTTCCTAAATAATTCATCAATTCAGGAATGCCTTTACCATGTTTGTGTCCAGGTACATGAAATGGTATAACTTCATCATCTATATATTTTTTTACAGCATCAAATAAAGGAGTTAAGTTTTGATCTATATTTTTCAAATACATTACCACCCTTCTCAAAACTACTACTTAATTTACAGAAAGTATAGTCAAGTATATAACACTTCTATGATTATAATATGAACTGCGAATTTTATAGTGCAAGTATACTTTAGTCCCTATAACTATATTTATTGAGTGGATGTATTAAGTTGAAATCTTAATATTTCTTAACTTTTTAAGTTCTTGTAGAATATTTTGAAGTAAAAGATTTATAAACTACATAAAAAATTAAAATAAAGAAGTTTAGTACGAAAATAAATCTAGAAGAACGAAATTGTAGAATAGCATATGTATACCCTATTCCAATCAGCTTTCCTATATTATTAAAGATATCATTTATTCCCATTATCCTAGCTACAAATTCTTTTTTAGTAATTATTTGTAGCTTTGTATTTATAAATATTGTTAAAAGAGATATCACTAAACCTTCTATAAACTGTAAAAGTATAACTGTTGATAAATTATTTGATAAACTATAAAATAGCCATACTATAGATACAGTTATTAATATCATATAAGCAAATAATAGATTCAGTTTATGAATTATTTTATCAAAGTAAATAGATACAACCATAGCTACAAAGTTTGTTCCATAAAAAACAGACATCATAAATCCCCAATTTCTACTGGTAACCTTTAAAGTATCAAAAGCAAAAGAATAAAAAGTAATATTTACAGAAGCTATTGCTAAACTCGCTATTGTATTAATTAATACAAGCTCCTTTATAGAAATTTTAGATTTGAAGTATTTAAATCCACTTCTTATATCCTTATATATACTAGGTTTAGTTCCTATTTTTTTATTTATTATATTTGATTTATGTGATTTGGTTCTAGTTAAAAATAAGATTATCGTAGATAAAAAGTATGATAGGCTATTAATCATAAATATAGTATTTAGACCCCAGATATCTATTATAATACCAGCTATAATTGGCCCTATGATAAATATTATTCCTTTTATTCCTGTTAGTATAGAATTTCCAATCATAACATCTCTTTGATCTAGTAAGCTTGTAATTATCTTTTTCTGAGGAGGATTATATAATATTTCAAATGAAGATAATGTTAGCATAAGTATATATATAGTTAATACATTTTGATTTGATATAAATAATAATGCAGTTAATCCTCTAAGCAAATCTATAAATGCAAGTAAATATTTTTCATTGAATCTATCTCCTAAACTACCTGCAAAAGATGATAAAAAGAAACTTGAAATGGGAGTACAAATTACAATAAAGCTAGCAGATGTTCCTGAACCTGTTAATTTAATAAGTAATGCAGCTATTGCAATAAAATGAAAAGCATCTCCAAGATTTGAAACTGTTTGACTTGTCAAAAAAAACATCAAAGACTTATTTTTCTTTATTCTGTCTGGAATCGGATTGTTAATAAGCATACTAATTACCCCCAATATTTTCTTACATAGATATTCTTATTAGAAATATTAGGGGTATATTCTAAGTTTATTTATTTACTTCTACTACATGTGGCATTGCCCTATAGGAACTAGTTCCTAATTTTTTTGTTTTAGTTGTTCCATCTAAATTTTTAATTGTTAACCATGATTCTACTATAGCCCCATCCATACCTTCTATAATTATTTTTTCCTCGCCCTCTTTTAACTCAGGATTCTTTATATATTCTGTAGGTGCCTTAAATGATTCTAGTGTTTTATGATTCCATTCTACCTTTGGAGGCTCCTCTTTACCATAAAAACCAATGTATAATCTGTTACCTACTCCCTTTGCCCATATAAGAATTGGATGTTCTGTGTTATTTTTAAACTTAAAATCTTTTGCACCATAGGCTACAGTTGCATCTTGACCATATGGAACATAAGGAACAGGCATACTATGATTATGTCTTTCAACAATCTCTAAGTCACTTAATATTGATACATTATATAAAGTAGATGCAACTTTACATACTCCCCCACCTTCAGTTGTAGATACCTTTGAGCCTATATATGTTGGTCCTTTTTGATATCCTTTAGACTCAACATATGGACCTATGCCATTATTCTGAGAAAATACTTCCCCAGGAGATACAACCATTCCAGCTAGTGAACTAGCTGCTAAATGTACATTATACTCTTCTCCTGGTAGTGGATCTTTTAAAACTGTACAATATGCGGCCAACAATACAGTCGTTCCATTTTCTTTCTGTAATCTTTTGAATTCTTCATCATTCGCCCATGGTAACTTATTAACAGTACCAGACTTTTTGGGAGTGTCTACTTTCGTATTAGTTATCTTACCTTTTGGTTGCGAACTATCAATTTTGGTTTTAATATTTTCTTCTTTTATTTTTAAATTTCCTTGCATACCTTTATTATTACATGAAGTTAAGTAAAACAAGGCTATTACTGCTAATATTAATATATAATGTTTATTTTTTTTCACCTTCATTCACCTCTATTCTAGTCTAAGATGTTTATAGTCACTAAATTATATTCTTCTATTTATGGTGAAAAATATACATTTCTCAATAACAAATATAAGACATAATAAATAAATAATAGAATAGTTATTAAATTAGAAGTGTAAGTATGTTTTACCAAACGAGGAGGACAATACATGGTTTTTTGGCTATCAATATTTGGTATGATTTGTTGGGGAATAGCTCCAGTATTTGCTAAAGTAGGACTAAATAATCTTAATCCTTTACCTGGATTAATCATAAGAACTCTGATGGCAGCAGGTTTTATTGTAGGTTTTTTGGGTTTTAATGGAAATATGCAACAAATAAAAAGTCTTCCTTTTAACACATGGTTCTTAATTGCTATCGAAGCTCTTCTTGCTACACTAGTTGGTGACCTCGCATATTATGCTGCAATTAAAAAGGGAGATATATCTGTAGTAACTATTATTATGTCTAGTTCTCCCTTAGTCACTATGTTAGTTTCAACTATATTCTTAGGAGAGCAATTAACTCCAAGCAGAATACTAGGAGCAAGTCTAGTTATAGCTGGAATAATAATCATTATGTAGTAGTCATATAAAATACATGATTATTTCCTTCTATAATGTACAATAAATATATTAATTTCTATTGTATTTATTATGCCTTATTAACTAAATTTATATTTTAGATGTAATATTTAATAATTATTTAAAAACTAAATATTAATTAGTTATAACTTTGATATTATATGGCTACTGTACCTTATTTAGTAGCCTTTATTTATGTTATGCTATATATCATACTTATTTATCCATGCCTTTTTAACAATTTTTACAAAGTTATAAAAAAGCCTACTATCTATTTTTCACTAATATATGTTAGAATAATATTAGAGTTTATAAAACATTTTATTAACAAACCTACATTTTATTATAAGTAGTAGGTTTTTCTCTGCTTGTCTTCGTTTTCTATTAGCATACTACTCTGGCTCAATTAAGATGCTTATTTTATTTACATCTTCAGACATAAAAATTAATTCATATTCCCCATATGAATCTAATTTTGATTCTTGTGATGTTTTTATAAATCCTATAAATAACTTAAAGGATCTTAGAAAACTCAATCCTTCTTTTCAAATTTTATATAAAAAAAGTGGACTAACTCCTCAGATGAAAAGAATCAAGACTGATTGATAATATAGCTCTAAAAATTTTATTATAAAAATAAAATTTTAATTATTACATTTAAAATTATTTTAGGTTTAATAAATAATTTTATAGTTAAATATTAAAAATATAGGTTAAAATTAATTTATATTTACTATTAATTAATCCTTGTTAATATGTAAACACTATAGTATAATGAGTTGATTAACTTTTGGAGGAAGAAATAAATGACAAATATAACATTTAATAATTTAGGTTTTAATAAAGATATACTTAAAGCAATAGGAGATATGGGATTTGAAGAACCTTCTAAAATACAAGGTGAAGTTATTCCTGTTATTTTACAAGGTTTTGATGTGATCGGTCAGGCTCAAACTGGTACAGGTAAAACATTAGCCTTTGGGGGCCCAATTATAAATAACCTTAATAAATCATCAGATGGTAGAGTAAGTGCGATTATTTTAACACCTACTAGAGAACTTGCTATTCAAATAAATGATGAACTTATACGTATTGCTAAGTATTCCAATGTAAGCATATTACCTGTTTATGGTGGTCAATCAATTGATAGACAAATTAAGGCATTAAAGAAACAAATAGATATTGTTGTTGGTACGCCTGGTAGGGTTTTAGATCTTATTAGAAGACGTATTCTTAAATTAAGCGGAGTTGAATTCCTTGTTCTAGATGAAGCTGATGAAATGCTTAATATGGGCTTTATTGAAGATATAGAGAAAATAATGGAAAGTTGTAATAGTGATAGACAAACTCTGTTATTCTCTGCAACGCTTCCTAGTAGAATTAAAAAAATAGCTAAGGGATATATGAAGCCAGATGCGAAACATATTTCTATAATTAAAAATCAAATGACAGTATCTAGTGTTGAACAGTACTATTATGAAATTAAACAAAAAGATCGTTTTGAATCCCTATGTAGAATACTTGATGTTGATGATCCTTCAACATCTATTATATTCTGTAAAACTAAAAAAGGAGTAGATGAGTTAGTTGCATCTATGCAAGCTAGAGGTTACAATGTAGAAGGTATGCATGGAGATATGAGTCAGAATCATAGGCTAAACACTTTAAAAAAGTTTAAAGAAGAAAATCTTGATTTTCTTGTAGCTACAGATGTTGCAGCAAGAGGTATAGACGTAGAAAATGTTTCTCACGTTATAAACTATGATTTACCTCAAGATACTGAATCATATGTTCACAGAATCGGAAGAACCGGAAGAGCTAATAAGAAAGGAACTGCATACACACTTGTTACATCAAGAGAATATACAGTTCTTAAACAAATTGAAAAAAATACTAAAGGTAAAATTAAAAGAAAAGAAGTTCCAACTATTGATGATATATTTAGTGCAAAGTATCAAAATATAGTTAGTAGAGTTAAAGAAACATTACAAGATGATAAATACAAAAAGTTTACTCATATTGCTACAGAATTAGATGAAGATTTTAGTCTTGTTGATGTGGCAGCAGCTTTAATAAGCATGGTTTATGAAAAAGAGATAAGTTATGATTACACAGAAAATAATATAGGCTCAAGTTCAAGCTATGTTAGAATATTTTTACCATTTGGACGTAAAGATAAATTAAATCCTAAGTCTTTAGTTAATTTCTTTATAAGCTCAGCAAATGTAAGTAAAGAAGATATTGGTGACATTGATATTCTTGATAAGTTTACTTTTGTCGATATATCTGATAGAGTTGCAGAATCAGTAATGAAGAAATGCTCTGGTAAAAAACTATGTGGTAAAAAAGTAAGAATGGAATTTGCTAATAATAAGTAAATCTATATTTAATGCAAGCTTTAATATATATATTAAAACTTGCATTTATTTTGTTTAAGCTATTTTATTATTCTATAAATCAGATATCCTGTATAAAAGTACACCTCTCTAATAAGAAATTCTCCTTTACTTTTTAAGCTTCTATATTTTGTTGTAGGCGTTGGTGATGAATATGCCTTTAATCCAATATCATTTGACATTATCATTGCTCTTTTCATATGTATCGGATCACTTACAATTAAAAATGATTTCAAATTATTTTCTTCTGCAACATCTTTTGCATATATTAAATTCTCTTGTGTAATCCTAGATTTCTCCTCTATTAAAATATCTGAACTAGGTATAGACTTTTTTTCAGCATACCTCTTCCCTACCAAAGCTTCTGATAGTTCTGTTTTATTAGGTTTACCTCCTGTAAATATTATTTTCTTTACATATCCATTTTTATATAACCATATTCCATGATTAATTCTCTCTTTAAAAACAGGTGAAGGTTTATTGCCCCATACTGCTGCTCCCAGTACTATAGCAGCATCTGCTCTCCTTAATTCATTCTTATTCCCAAAAGAGTAAACACTAAAAGCTGTATATATTATATAAATTACTAGAATAATAAACATTCCTAAAAAGAGTCTTTTGTAAATCTTTCTTCTTTTCATTTTATCTCCTTATATTTTAGCTATCTATTATCATATTAAGTATACTTATTATTTTGAAAGTCTTAATAGCTATACTCCATCACATCTATAGTTTTTGATACTGCTTCTTTGCCCAATAATTTATCTACAACATACAAAGACATATCTATACCCGCTGATATCCCTCCTGATAGTATTATCTTACCATTATCCACATATCTTTCATCTGATACAACTTTTATATTAGGGGATATATCTTTCAATAAATTTAATGCTGAATGATGAGTTGTGGCAGTCAGTCCCTCTAGTAAGCCACATTTTCCTACTATTAACGCCCCTGTACATACTGTAAGCAATAATTCTAAGTTAGGATATATATTATTTATCCAACTTATTATCATCTGGTTATGCATTTCTTTACGAGCTCCTTGTCCACCAGGAACTATTAAGATATCTATGTCTGGACAATCTTTTATAGTATACTTAGGATTTATACTTAAGTTATTTCTTGCATATATAGGCCCATCTTTCTCAGCAATAGTAAAAACATTAAATGAATTTTCAGCACTTACATTACTTGAAACTGAAAAAACTTCAAATGGGCCGCAAAAATCCAGTACTTCTACTTCATCAAATATCAGTATCCCTACATTTTTTGTTTTTTTCATCTTTATCCCCCTTCTATCAAAATAAAGCTAAAAATAATATGCTTGTGATAAATATTATAACGTATTTTCTGTTTAGAATAAATTTAAGTTTCTCATTTTTACCTAAAGTAAATCATTATAATATGTAACTATTAAATGATCTATTGAATATACTTAACATTGTGTCATACCTGTATTTTGTTTGAAAGGAGAATAAAAATTGTACGATTATGATTGTTTATTACAGTCTATGTATGATATATATGGAGAAGATCGTTATAGAAAACCTTCTTCTCACTATTATGAAAAAGAATTAGTAAAAACTATTCAAGATTGTGAAGCTAATTGTGAGCATATGACCGTCATGTTAAAAAAAGTTAAAGACTATAAACATAGAACAACTCAAATTAGATTATTACGTGATTGTGCAGATATTTGTGGCTTAACAGCTAAATATATTGCAAGAATGAGTTATTTTTCAAAACATATAGCTAAACTGTGTGCATATATATGTGTAGTTTGTGGAAAAGAATGTGCTAAATTTCCTGATAGAGCATCACAAAATTGTGCAGAAGTATGCTTTCATTGTGCAAGAGAGTGCAAAGCTTTCGCTATGAGAAGCTAAAGTTAGTTATATAATTATCTGTAAGTTATACTCCCTACTTATATATAAGTAGGGAGTATTTTATACCATGAATTCTAATTTTTATATTTATATATTGTTATTAAATACATATATACAAAATATACTCTATAATAAAAAATTCAGCATATTAAATATTGATTAAATAAAAATTAATTTATATTATTGACTATTATATCTGTATATCGTAATATATGGATATAATGATTTATTTGAAAGAAGGGATTAATATGAATAAAGATTTAACTAAATACAATGAAGTTGCTGAAATTCTTAAGGCTATAGCTCATCCAGTTAGATTATGTATAGTTAATGGTCTTTTAGAAAAAGGAAAATGTAATGTAAGCTATATGCAAGAATGTCTTGATACTCCACAATCTACTATATCTCAACACTTACAAAAACTAAGATCAGCTGGAATTATTAAAGGCAATAGAAATGGGCTTGAAGTATATTACACAATTTCTAATGAAAGTGTTGCTAAATTAATTAGGGAACTTGTAGAAAACATGTAACTTTCATAAGATTATTTTTTTATTGTAAATCATACTAAAGTAAATATTTAATTTTATAAAATACATTGGAGGAATATATATGAGTAAAAAAGTATTAATAGTTGGTGGTGTAGCTGGTGGTGCCTCAGCTGCAGCTAGACTTAGAAGATTAGATGAAAGTGCTGAGATTATAGTATTTGAAAAAGATGAATATATATCATTTGCAAACTGTGGTCTACCTTATTATATAGGTCAAAGTATAAAACAAAGAGATAAACTATTAGTTCAAACTCCTGAAGGAATGAAAAATAGATTTAATATAGACGTAAGAATAAACAGCGAAGTTATATCTGTTGATACAAAAAATAAAGAAATCACTGTTAATAGTAAAGAAAAAGGTACTTATCAAGAAAGTTATGATTATTTAGTACTTTCTCCTGGTGCAAGAGCTCTTAAACCTAATATTCCTGGTATTGATAATAAGAAAATTTTTACTTTGAGAAACATCCCTGATACTGATTCTATTAAGTCCTATATAGATAAGGAAGATGTTAAAAGTGCAATCGTAGTTGGTGGTGGATATATAGGAGTAGAAATGGCTGAAAATCTTAAAGAATCTGGTTTATCGGTTACATTAGTTCAATCAGATAATCAAATATTAGGAACATTTGATTCCGAAATGGCATCTTTTGCTGCTAAAGAATTAGAGGACAACGGTGTTCAGTTAGTTTTAAATGATAGAGTTGAATCTTTCGATGATAGTACTAACTCTATAACTGCTAACTTATCTAATGGCAATACATTATGTGCTGACATGGTTGTGTTAGCTATAGGAGTAGTACCTAATACAGAATTCATAAATAATTCTGGAATAAATTTATCAGAAAGTAGACATATCAGAGTAAATAGTAAAATGGAAACTAGTGTTAAGAATGTTTATGCTGTCGGAGATGCAGTAGAAATTATAGATTTTGTTAATAATGAGAAATCTTATGTGCCTTTAGCTGGACCTGCTAATAAGCAAGGTAGAATATGTGCTGATAATATATGTGGTCTAGATACTGAATACAAAGGTACCCAGGGAACTTCTGTTTTAAAAATTTTTGACTTAACTGGAGCATCTACTGGTAACAATGAAAAAAAACTAGAAGCCCTAAATATTCCTTATAACGTTGTATATGCTCATCCACAATCTCATGCTTCTTACTATCCAGGTGCTACGCCTATATCTATAAAGCTCATATTTGATAATGATGGTAAGATACTAGGTGCTCAAGCATTTGGCTACTCTGGAGTTGAAAAAAGAATAGATGTTATCGCTACTACTATGAGACTTGGAGGAACCATAAAAGATTTAACAGAACTTGAACTTTCCTATGCTCCTCCATATTCTTCAGCAAAAGATCCCGTAAATATGATTGGATATATAGCCGAGAATGTTCTTAAAGGAAATGTAAGTAATTTCTTACCTAAAGATTTAGACACATATAATAGAGAGAATACTATCCTATTAGATGTAAGAACTAAGTTTGAATATAGTAATGATCATATTGATGGAGCAATAAATATTCCCGTAGATGATTTAAGAAAACGTATAAATGAATTAGATAAAAACAAAGAAATCTTAACATACTGTCAAGTAGGGCTTAGAGGATATATAGCATCTCGAATATTAAGTGAAAATGGTTTCAAAGTTAAAAACTTATCTGGCGGTTATAAGACCTATAACATGTCAAAGTTTGTTCCTCAAAGTATAGAATTTGATAAAAGTTCTAAAGATGATTTTAAAAAGGTGGATATGAATAATATGCTAACTAAAAATATCAATAATTTAAACTATGATAAAGAATTAGATGCTTCTGGATTATGCTGTCCTGGTCCACTAATGCAAGTAAAAATGAGTATAGATACTTTAGATGATGGTGAAATTTTAAAAGTAAAAGCCTCTGATCCTGGATTTTTTATTGATATAAAGTCTTGGTGTGAAAAAACAAATAATAATTTACTCAATATTTCTAAAGATAAAGGGATAATAACTGCTTTTATCCAAAAATCATCCAATATAGCCGCTCTCTCTCCCCAACAAGATAATCATAAAGATAACAAAACAATAGTTGTATTTAGTGGAGATCTTGATAAAGCTATCGCTTCATTTATTATAGCTAATGGAGCAGCTTCTATGGGTAAAAAAGTAACTTTATTCTTTACATTCTGGGGACTAAATATATTAAGAAAGCCTGAAAAGATAAATGTTGAAAAAGGTTTTATGGATAAAATGTTTGGTATGATGATGCCTAAGGGTAGTGAAAAACTAAGTCTTTCAAAGATGAATATGATGGGTATGGGTAGTAAAATGATAAGAAAAGTAATGAAAGATAAAAATATATCTTCTCTTGAAGATCTTATCAAATCAGCTATAAATACTGGAATAGAACTTATAGCCTGTCAAATGTCAATGGATGTAATGGGTATAAAAAAAGAAGAGTTAATTGATGGAGTCAAAATAGGTGGAGTAGGATATTATTTAGGAGAAGCTGAAGATTCTAATGTTAATCTATTCATATAGATTATTATATCTTTATAAATAAATTAGACCAAGTATTATAATACTTGGTCTAATGTTAGTTTTTGTAGTATAATTATTCTAATATTCTAGGATTGTTTTACATCACTATATTCTTCTTCATCTTATAAAAAAGGGGTAATGCTTATGAATATGTTTAATGAAGACTTTAAATCAAAACTAATAAAAACTATAATATTCTTAGCAATTTATACTGTTCTATTTGCTTTATTTTTTTCAACACTATCATATACACTTCCATTTGTACTAGCATTTTCTATAGCTATTTTTACAAAGCCTTTAACTAGGTTCCTAAAGAAAAAGCTACGGTTTTCAAATGGAATATCTGCATTTATTTCCACTGTTATAGTATTTGCGATAATTTTATCTATAATATCTGTTATCTTACTTAAGATAGTAAAGGAAGGTAGATTATTAATTCAATCACTTCCAGACTTTGATACAATTTCAGCTTATATAGAAACTTATGTTAGTAAATTTAACTCATACTATGCAAAAATTGACTTTAGTACGGTTCAAAAGTTTTATAATGAGTTAATATCTGTAGTATCTAGAACTTTAGACATTACAGTATCCCTTGTAAACAAAGTTTTATCTCTCATATTGGGATTACCTTTATTATTGATGATTGCGTTTATAACTTTTTTATCTACTTATTTCTTTTCAAAGGATATGCCGGATATAGAGAACAAAGTTCTATCAATATTCTCTCCATCTGGTAAAGAACAAATGAAAAGCGTAATAAAAGAAAGTGGAGCTATGTTAACAGGATATATTAAGGCTTATGCTTCTATAATATCACTAACATTTGTTGAAACGTTTATAGGTTTTTCAATATTAAAGATAGATTACGCTCTTATATTAAGTATTCTATCTGCAGTTGTTGACGTTTTACCTGTATTAGGTGTAGGCTCTGTATATGTTCCTTTAGCGATCATCTACTACTTTTTAGGTAAAAAATTCATAAGTATAGGACTATTAATACTATTTGTTATAGTTAGTATAGTAAGACAGGTAGTAGAGCCAAAGCTAGTTTCTACAAATTTAGGGATTCATCCTGTATTTATACTTGCAGCAATATTTATAGGATTAAAAGCTTATGGATTTTTAGGAATGATATATCTAATAGGACTTGTTGTTCTTTATAAGGTATTTACTAAAGTTAAAATATTATAATCTTAAAATTAAATTTTTAAAGTTTATAATATTTTAAAACATAAGATTTAGGTAGTATTTAAAAATCTAAAATATTTTAATATAATAAATAAAATTCTAAATCATGTTATAAAAGTAAAACTATATAACTAGATTTAGAATTTTACTATTTATATGTTATTTATTTCTTTTACTTAATACGAAAAATAGTACTTTCCCCTCATTATGATCTCATTTATCAAAATTATAAGTCTTCAGTTAATAGCATAGTAAATTATTGTATAGCAGTATTATTAAGTATACTTTGAAAATAATTCTATTAAAAATAGTATATAAAACATAGATCCTATAGCAATCCAAAAATCATAGTTTCTTATATCCTCGTCTCTATTTTTAAAATGCCTAAATACATTTACTATAAATAAAATTGGCATAACCAATATCATTATTATTATAGATATAGTAGTAATCTTGAAGTTCTCCATCCATATTAATCTTCCCATTATGATCATATGTGTAAGTAATATCATGTTAATTATAGATAGTATATGCCTATGATCTTTCTCTATAATTGTTATTATTAATGCAAATATACTTATTATTAAAGGAAAAATTATTGTAAAAAATAAATCATCAATTCTATTTGGATACTTATTCTCTATAATTCCAAAAGATATTATCTCAATTATGATCATTAAAGTAAAAATCATAAGACTCCTATTCTTAGTTAAAAATTCGTTATTCATATACATGTTATAGATTACTATAACTTCCCCCTCTTGACGTATTTATTATTATAATATAACGATTGCTATTTTTTGTAAACTAAGATATGTCGCCTATCAGTTAGATTTTATTAGTAAGAAAAAACACCAAAAATATTATGATATACTTAGATCTGTAAGATTTATATGATAAATTTATAAATCATGACCACCCGTCAAACGGGTGGTTTGCTCAGCCCTATAAGGGCATATTACTTGCTGTGTCTTAAGACACCCTGAAAGGTTTGCCAACTGCTATAGTTTTTCAGGGCACCCCTTAAGGGGTTATTTTTTCTTCCCTTTGGCTACCTCTTCACCCGTAAACGGGTCTATAAACTCTTTCAAACTTATTTGATCACCTGCTATATCTTCTTGCATTTGATTTTTTATATACTCTGCAATTGCCTTTTTATTTCTTCCTACTGTATCTACATAATATCCCCTGCACCAGAATTGTCTATTTCCGTATTTGTACTTTAAGTTTGCATGTCTATCGAAGATCATTAAAGAACTTTTTCCTTTTAAATATCCCATAAATTGCGACACACTTATCTTTGGTGGAATACTTACTAACATGTGAATATGATCTGAGCATGCATTTGCTTCTATTATCTCTACTCCTTTATATTCACATAGTTTTCTTAATATTCTTCCTATGTCCACTTTTATTTTTCCATATATTATCTGTCTTCTGTATTTTGGTGCAAAGACTATATGATACTTACAATTCCATTTCGTATGTGATAAACTATTCTTATCCAATTGGATTTCCTCCTTTGTTTGGTTGTGGTCGGCAAACCTACTTCCATTTTAACAAAGGAGGTTATTTTTTTTCTACTCATAGCTACAAGCTTTTTGGAACCACCTGCATAGCAGG